>JASHWA010000116.1 GCA_030044325.1 Bryobacteraceae bacterium | reverse complement strand
AATGACCCCGCACAAGCACCACAATCCGGCATTTCTCGTGCTGGTGGACGACGCGAAATCCCGCGTGAAGGAAATCAATATCGACGCGTATCAGAAGATGCCCAGAGACGGCCACGTTTTAATCGATGTTCGCGAAGACAACGAATGGGCCGCCGGCCACGCTGCGGGCGCGATTCACCTGGGCAAAGGCATCATCGAGCGGGATATCGAATCGAAAATCCCCGACAAATCGACGACCATGGTCCTGTACTGCGGCGGCGGATTCCGCTCCGCTCTGGTCGCCGACGCGCTTCAAAAAATGGGCTACAACAATCCCATTTCGCTCGACGGCGGCTGGCGGGCGTGGAACGCCGCGGGATTGCCGGTGGAAAAATAGGTATCGGGTATTGGGGACTGGTATTGCGGCTGGCGCGCCGATACAGTCCCCCGTTCCCGGTTCCCCATCAAAACTCCTTGATAAACGACACCACCGTCAGATACAGCATCGCGAACCCGAGCAGGAACGCGATGGTTCCCACCACCCGGCCGAAGTTGTTGAGCCATCGTTCCGGCTGCTTGGCGCGCAATTCTTCGAGCTTGCCTTCCGACTTCAGCCGCGCGTACTCCTCGGGATGCTTCTCGATCCACTCCTGTTCGGTCTGCCGGCCGGTGAAAATGGTCAGATCCATGGGGAAATTCTGCGGCCGGAGATGCGTGTTGAAGTAATGAATGGTGAAGATGAAGCTGACCGCGAGCAGCGCTTCTTCGCCGTGGATCAGGAGCGCGATATTCAGCCAGGATCCGGGCATAAACCGCGCGAAGAACGGAGCGAACCACATCGCGTATCCTGAAAATCCGATGATTCCCATGCCCCAGAACACCGCCCAATAGTCGACGCGGTCCCAGTAAGCGTAGCGCTCGAACTGAGGCTTCTTTCCGAGCCACAGGAACCAGCGCAGGTGCGCGAACAGGTCTTTGAAATCCTTCAGGCTCGGCACCAGTGAATCGGGACCCCACAGCAGGCCCCATTGTTTGCGCACAATCGCGCGATACAGGATGTTGATCACGTGCGCGGCGAAGGCGACGGTCATGATCAGGGCGTTCAGCTTGTGGAAGAAAATGATCGCGCCGAATCCTCCCACCGCGCGCGCCAGCGCGACGGACCATGCCGCCCCGCTGAAGCGCAGCGGCAACCCCGTGAGCGCCAGGCCCAGGAACGTAATGATGATGATCCCATGCAGATAGCGCTGGCCCAGCGTGAACCGATGATAGTAGCGAACCTCGGGGGTTTGCGTAGCCGTGGGGGTGGTCATAATGTTCTCCTTTCGTGTCCGGCTTCCCCGCGCGAGCGCAGCAGCCACAGCAGGGCATGCAGCAAAAAGAATCCAATCACGCCGGCGAGCAGCAGGTTCATGAAAATCGCCGAGGCGTGCAGCAGCGGAAAGCGCCTGCCGTCGTGCGGATCGGCGTGCGGCTGGTAGGTGACAAAGCTCGCATTGGCGCCCGCGTGGCACCTGCCGCAGGTGGCCACCAGGTTGGCGTCGGAGATCTTCGAATTGGGATCGGATGCCGGAAGAATGTCGTGTTCCCCGTGGCAATCCCAGCAGCGCGCTACCTGCTGATATCCGAGCGCGGAAACCTGGGAGTGGAACGTGTCGCGATACGTGGCCATCTCCTCGGTGTGGCAGCCTCCGCAGGTCGCCGTGGTTTTCACCTGCCAGGCAGTCGATTGGACGTTCGAGATCTGGTGCGCGGTGTGGCAATCCGAGCAGACCGGAGCGGAGGTGTCGCCGGCTTTGACCAGCTGGCCGTGAATTCCCTTCTGATAGACCGCTTCGATCCCGCTGTGGCACGATCCACAGGTATCGGCGACGTTGCCGCGATAAACTCTGCTGGCCGGGTCGGTGTGCTTGCGGATTTCGTGCGAGCCGTGGCAGGCCGCGCAGGTCGCCGCGACCAGCAGTCCGTCTCTCGAAAGCGCGAATCCGTGGATCGAGTCCATGTATTGCGAATAAACTTCGGTGATGTTGTGCTGCGCGGCGAATTTCTTGTCGCCGTGGCAATTTCCGCAGGTGCGTGGAATATTTAACGCATAAACCGCGGATTTGGGATCGGTCGCCGGGAGAATCTCGTGCGCGTCGCCGTGACAGGAAAGGCAGGGCTGTGCGCTCGAATGGGCGTGCACGCTCTGGTTGAGTTTCGAGACGGCAGCCGCATGGCAGGTGCTGCAATTCACCTTGGCGACCTGGTCGGGATGGGGGAATGCTTTGATGTCGGTGTGGCAGTCGGTGCAGGCCATGCTCCCGTGAATGCTCCCTTTAAACTGCGGGCCACCCTTGTCGGAGTGGCATTCGAGGCAATTGGGAGCGGGCGCCGCGTGAAGCGCGGGCGCGGCCAGCTCGAAGAGGGCCAGCGCGGCGAAAACGATGGAAGAGCGAAAAAGAATCTCCTTCATAAGTTGCTCCTGTTCCGGAATCGACGTCCCGAAACGGCCGCGCGCCAGATAAGACGTGTTGAGCAGCCGCACGCGGGCGTGTTTCCCAGGTCCTCGAAAAAGTGGGTGAAAGAATCCCCTTCGCGCCGGAAGCGACTCCGGCGCGCGTTCGGTCGAGATTTTCGAAGACCAACACCGTGCGGCCGGCCGCCTTGCACTTCCGGCCGGACCGCCCGGCTAAGTGTTTACTTCAAGGTCCGGATGTAGGCGATCACATCCTCGGTCTGCGCTGCATTGACCGTGGAGACAGCCTTCATTTTGCCCCAGCCTTCCGCCACCGACTTCTTCAGATCAGCGTCGGAATCCTCCCTGATGTCCTTCAGCTTCATGACCTTGCCCGAACCGTCGGCGCCATGACACATCTTGCACTTGGCATCATAGATGGCTTTGCCGGCCGCTGCGTCACCGGCGAACATCGCGGTCGTGCCGACCAAGCCAAGGATCATCGTACTCACGAACAATTTCATAAAAATGCTCCTTTATAAGGTTAGAATTAAACTGAGTTGACAGAAAAAAACTATAGAGGGAGGCGCTTTTTCGGTGCTCATTGTGCGGACCCTCCCGACTTCAGGTACGCGATTAAATTCGACATTTGCGCGGCCGTGAATTCCGGCCAGCGGATGTTTTTCGCCTTCATCTGATCGAGCATCCGCGGGCCGTGATGCCACAGCGCCGAGATCATTCCGGGACCGCTGATCGCGATCGATGGGGAAGGAAGTTTGGGCGCACCGTCCGATCCGGCCGCATGGCAGGTGGTGCAGCCTTTCGACTCGAATACTTTCCGTCCCGCCGCGGCGCTGCCCGCGTCCTCGAAAAACTGCTGCGCCCACAGATAGCTGATCAGCTCCCGCATGTCATCGACGGTCATCTGCGGCGGCGGCGCCGGCATTTTCGGTTCGTGATTCCACAGGGCCGCGGCGATGTCGGTCAGCGTCATGTGGCGCAGGCGCGGCGCGAGATCGAGCGCGGTGTGATGGCATCCGGAGCAGCCCTTGGTTTCAAAAAGCTGCGCTCCGCCGGCGCCCGAGCTGATGCGCAAGAGTCCTTCGGCGCCGGGAGCCGCAGGCGGAAGCAGCGCGAGACTGCGCAGATACACCAGAATATCGGCAAGCTCCTGCGGCTGAAGCTCCGGCCATTTCCAATGTCGCTTGGCAAATTGCTCGCGCATGCTGGCCGCGTGGTTCCACATGGCGTCCACCAGTTCGAGCGGGTGATACATGGCGTTCCACTGGGCGACCGGTTTGGCTTCCGGAAGCCGCGCGGTGCGGATGCCGTGGCAATCGGCGCAGTGTTTTTCGGAAAACAGGCGGATCCCGCGGCCGGCGTCGCCGGGACGCTCGAAAAATCGCGCCGCGTAGAAATACGCGAGCAGATCGGCCGCGCCCTGCTCATCGAGATTGCCCGCGGTCACCTGGTAATCCCGCATCGCCGACCACATTTTCGGCGCGTGATTCCACAGCGTCGCGGTGAGCGATGCGGGGGTGAAATCGCGATCGGCGATCTTGCCGAGATCGGGCGCGAGGCTTCCGCCGCGGCCGTTGAAAGAATGGCAATGGATACAGTCGAGGCTCTCGAACAACCGCGCCCCGCGCGCGGAATCCGCCGAGAAACCCGCGCCCTCTAAACCCGCGCCGGCCAGAAGAAAGATCAGCCATCGTTTCATCGCGTAAACCTCAATCCGGTGGTCACCAGGTGCGCGCGGAAGCCTTCATATAAATAAAAGGCTTCGCCGTATCCGTAATACGTCCACTGGCTGAACCAGCTAACGTGCTTTCCGAGCGGAAGCCACACAATCGCGAGCGGCTGATAGTAGCTGGTCGGACGGCTGCCGCTCGAAATGAAAAACGATCCGCCCGCCGACAGTTTCGGCGTAAAGGATGCCGAATGCGGGAGCTTGAAATTCATCATTCCGGTCCCGATGTGCGCGTTGTCGATATACAGTGATGTTGCCGCCCCCAAAGTTGCCGGCACAAGATATCCGATATCGGAGCGAATCGCCGAACGCGTGTAAGATCCTTCGAAGTCGAAATATTTCCCGTCCTGGGGCGCCCAGAACAGCGACGCCGATTCCTGCCGGGACGTGAAGCTGTAGTTGACGCCGGGCGTCGGGTTGTAATTATCGAGCACCATCGCGTCAACGGCTACGCTCAGCGACTTGGTCGCCTGGTAGCGCACCTGGCCTCGAACCTTCTGATAATTGTACAGGCTGGTGCGGAAATAATCGCCGCTGCTCTCCCCGACCTCGCTTTCGCCGCTGATGGTCACCCGCTGAATCGGCCGGTAGCGGAACCCTCCCAGCCCGACATTTCTGCGCAGCGTCCCCATATCCGAGCTGGCTAAGCCCTCCGCCGGCAGAATCGCGTCCTCGGCGTCGCCCCATACGTACCGGTATCCGCCCCGGAACATCAATTTGTTGTTAACGTCGTAAAAAAGATCGACTTCGTTCTGGTTGTAATTGTTGGCGAGCGAGGCGCTCAGCTCCGCGGCCATCTGCGTCGAAGGCGTAGTATTCAGCAGGTTGTTTGAAGAGGCGTTCGTCGCGTTATGCATGCGATCGGTCAGCCAGCTTTCGGTGATGCGCACGCGCTTCATCGGCCGGATCTCCGCTCCGAAGCTTCCCGTAGTCTGCGGGAGCTTGGCCGCCGCGTTCAACAGGAATTCCTGGCTGGTGTAGAACAGAATCTGGCTTTCAAGCAGCAGATTGCCGGTGTCATTTTGCGTGTAGTGGACCGTGGTCGAAGGCTCGCTGTACAAGAATTGCCCGTACAGATCGAGCCAGGAGGTCGCGTTGGCAGTGAACAGAGCTTTGGTGTAATTGCTGCTCCCCGTGATCCCGTAGCCGGCGATGATACTGCTCAAGTCCGTGTACTCGCCGAAAAACGGCGTGAGCGTATCGCCGTAATTTAACGGCATAGACTGGCTCTGATAGATGTTCTGGGAGCTGCGAAAGCTGGTCGCGCCCTCTTCGAGCGTGGCGTGGATGCGCTTGAACTTCAGATGCACGCCCCCGCGATACAGGTTGGTAAAATCGGCCTGCGTGTCGGGAACCGGAAATTGATTCACGTCGGAAACGAAAACCGTGGTCCCGGTGCCCGACTCCGAATCGCGGCTGAAAGAGATGTACGGCGTGATCCAGCTTTCAGGCATCCAGTCCAACTCGGCGCTGGCCAGCCGGCGGCGGGTATCGAAGGCCTGCTCATCGAGCTCGATTCCGCGGCCCAGAAGCGGATCGGCATAGGACGGCAGATCGTTGAAATACGCGAAATCGCGATAATCGATGTTCAGTTGGTAATATTTCGCTTTCGATGCGCTGATATCGACCGTTTGGTATGGCTCGTCGCCCCATTGCGTCGCGTGTACGCGAATCTTGTCGAACAGCCTGTGCTTGGGGTCGATCAGCGTGAAATCCGCGCCCAGAAGCTTCGGCCCGGAGCCCAGATTGACGATGCTGCGATAGGTATCGAGGCTGCCCGCGGGTCCGGCTAGCCAGCGATAGCCGAGATCGATGTAGCCGTTGATCCACGGCTCGCCCGAAGGGACCGGGGATTGCGCGGCGGGCTGGCTGGTTTGAGAGGACGACGGGCTCGCTTGCGCCGGCGCGGCGGGCGGATTTTGCGACACATTCTGAGCGGTGTCTTGCGCGCTAGCCGGAAGCAGGCAGGTGAATAAAATCAGGAATCTCATTTGAGCAGGTCCCTATCCACGTAGCTGCCATGAACCTTTTGATGACAGACCGTGCAATTCTGATAAACCGGCTGGCGCAGGTCGTGGAACGCCGGCGGCACCACGCCGATCGTTTTCGTGGTGTTATTCACGCCGGGAAGGTTCGCGTGGCATTCCAGGCACACGAAGCGGACCTCCTGCCGGATCAGCATGCGCGGATTGGCCGAGCCGTGCACTTCATGGCACGCCTGGCAGCCTTCAAAGCGCACCGGCGCGTGCTCGAAGGTGAACGGCCCGCGCTTGTCGCCGTGGCAGTTGAGGCAGCCCGGCTCATTTCCGGCGAACGATTGCGTCATCGCCGGGAAAATGCTCCCGTGCGGATTATGGCAATCGACGCAGCTCATCGCGTTTTCAGGAACCTTGTGATGAAACGGCCTCTGGAATTGCGCATAAACGGTCAGATGGCAGCCGCGGCACTGCTGATTGATCGCCTCCGCGGTGCGCGCCACCAGCTTCGTGCCGTTATCTTCGTGGACCTTGTGGCAACTCGTGCAGGGAACGCCGTCGCGCATGTGGCTGCTTTCGATCCGCCCCGCGTGCGTTTCCTCGTTGCGATGGCACGTCAGGCACATTTTGTCGGCCGCCGCCGGCGCCACCTTCGCCGGATTGATGATCAGGTTCGGGTCGGCCGATTCGGCGTGTTTCTGCCCCGGACCGTGGCAGGCCTCGCAGGTTTTCTCTTCAAAGCCCAGCCGCTTGATCGTGTCGATCTCATGATGCGGGCTTTTGGCGACCGCATTAAATATGTCTTCGTGGCAGGCCTGGCAAACCGATTCGCCCACGTAGCCCGCCGCCTCGTCTTTCGAGACTTCCTGCTTGGCAGGCTCCGTTTTCGGCTTCTCCTGGGCCGGAAGCAGCGCGCACCACAAAATCCCGCCGGCAATTACCCAATTCAGTCGCATGTTTATCGTAGGTGCCCTAATTTCGTGTGTCCAAAGCCCAAATCTTCTCTACTTTTTTTCGAAAGCACCTCTATCACCATGCGATGTGGCCGGATTTTCAGTGACATATAGAAAAGCGTGCGCCATTTCACCCAGTAGCGCAATCATTTGCCCCGATGTTTCTTTGTGGAAAACGTGGCGCCGGGATATGATGTCGGAGGTTGACCGGCGCCACGCCTATTGGGGGTCAGAACGACGAGCGTCCTGAATTATTGCTTCTTCTGCAGCAATCAGCGATCCAAAAAAAGCCGATTCTTTTGTTCGATCCGTGCGCCGGGCTGCGCGCGATGGCGCAGTGCGCCCAACGCCAATCGGGTGATTTCGTCGAGCCTCGAAAAATTCATCGAACCATGACGATCCGCGTTCATTTGCGTTCATGGGCGGCTGGGGAACTCAAATCGATCGTCGCGACCACTACGCGATCGGCGACCGAATAGCGCAGCGCGAAGCCGAGCTGCTTGGAGATCTCTTGCATGGGACGGTTCTCCGTCAGAATCTGGCCGAAAACGCGCCGCATCCGCTCCTTTCGCGCGACGTCGAGCAAGGTCCGCATCAGCTCCTTGCCCAAACCCTGCTCCTGCCACGGATCGCCGACCAGCACCGCATACTCCGCATCTTCGGACCCGCGCTGGCGCGTCAAGCGGCCGGCCGCAATGATGCCGTGCTCGGCGGTTTCGGCCACCAGCACGATTTCCCGATCGTAATCGATGAAGCAGATGCGCGTCAGACGTTCGTGGCTGACCCGAAAGCTCAAATTCATGTGATGGAAATAGCGCGAATACACGGTCTGTTCGCTCAGCGTTTCGTGGAAGCGAACCATGGCCGGCTCGTCTTCCGGCCGGATCGGGCGGATGGTCACACGCGCGC
Source organism: Bryobacteraceae bacterium (assembly GCA_030044325.1). Classification (GTDB taxonomy): domain Bacteria; phylum Acidobacteriota; class Terriglobia; order Bryobacterales; family Bryobacteraceae; genus Palsa-187. Next base: position 4,521 of record JASHWA010000116.1, on the reverse strand, counting down.
CGTCGCGCAGATTCCAATGAGTGACGTACTGCGCCGGGTACGGGCGAATGGCGGTGCGGGGGAGCGCGTCGTCCGCGATGTTCCATTCGTGCAGCACGATCCGCGCGTCGAGCGCCGTGATGATTTCGGGCGTCGCCAGCAGCGGATTCACGTCGATCTCCTGAATCCTCGCAAGCTCGACCACCAGCCGGCTGAAGCGCACCAGAACCTGTTCGAGCAGCGCGCGATCCGCCGGTTTTCTTCTGCGAACTCCGCCCAGCGCCTTATAGATTTTGGTCCGCTCCATCACTCTGCGAGCGAGCGTGGTGTTCAACGGCGGCAGCGCGTGCGTACGGTCGCGATACACTTCGACGAGCTGGCCGCCGGAGCCGAACAGCAGCACCGGCCCAAATTGCGGATCGTCGCTCGATCCCAGAATCAATTCGTAGCCGTCCTCGCGGCGGATCATCGGCTGCACGGTCACCCCTTCAAAATCCTGCGGCGCAACACGCGAGCGGATGCGCTCGAACGCCGCTCGAACCGCCGCTTCGCCGTCGAGATCGAGCTCCACGCCGCGAACTTCGGTTTTATGCGTGATGGTCAGCGAATGCAGCTTTAGAACGACTGCGCCATCCATTCGGTCCGCGATGCGCACCGCCTCGTCCGCCGTTTTCGCGATTTCTGTGCGCGCCACCGGAATTCCGTATGCCGCCAGAATGCGCTTCGATTCTTCTTCGGTGAGCAGCGTCCGGCTGGATTGCCGCGCCGAATCGAGGATTTGATCGACCACCTCGCGATCGATCTCGGTCTCCGCGATCGCTGGAGTTTCGTACAGCAGGCGCAGGCTGTCGCTATAGCGCCACATATCGGCGAAGGCGATGGCCGCCGTATCGGGAAACGGGAAGGTCGGAATTCCGGCGGCGTTCAAGATCTCTTCGCCCCGGGCGATGGTTGCGCCGCCCATCCAGCTTGCCAGCACCGGCTTTCCTTCGAGCTTCGCGAAAGGCTTCATGCCCTCGGCTACTTCAGCCGGGCTGGTGACGCCCTGCGGCGCCAGCGTGATCAGCAGACCGTCCGCGCCCGGATCTTTCGAGGCGATTTCGACCGCGCGCGCAAAACGCTCCGGTGATGCGTCTCCTAACACATCAATGGGATTCGAGTGGCTCCAGTGAGCCGGCAAAAATTCGTTGAGCGCGTCGATGGTTTTTTGGGAGATTTCGGCGAGCTCTCCGCCTTCGCGAATGAGGGCGTCGGTGGCGAGCACTCCGGGCCCTCCCGCATTGGTCACGATCACCAGGCGCGGACCTTGTGGGCGCGGCTGCTTGGATAAAACCTCGGCCATGTAAAACAGGTCGCTGATGCGGCGCACGCGCAGGACGCCCGAGCGGCGCAACGCCGCGTCGAGCACCTGGTCGCTGCCGGTCATCGCGCCGGTGTGCGAGGCGGCTGCGCGCGCGGCCTGCTCGGAATGTCCGGCCTTCATGACGATGATCGGCTTGGTCAGCGCGACCTCGCGCGCAGCCGACAGGAAGGAACGCGCGTCGCCCACCGATTCCATGTACATCAAAATCGCGCGCGTTTGCGGATCGTCGCCTAAATAATCGATCAGGTCGCCCCAGCCGACATCGAGCATGGAACCGGTGGAAACAAACGCGCTGAATCCCACCAGCTCGCGCAGGCTCCAGTCGAGAATCGAAGTGCACAGCGCCCCGCTCTGGCTCAAAAACCCGATCGATCCCGGCCGCGCGATGGATGCGGCGAAGGTCGCGTTCAGGCCGGTGAGCGGCGCCATCAGGCCCAGGCAATTGGGCCCGATGATGCGCATAGAGCCTTTGGCGCGCATGATTTCGCTCTCCAGTTCGGCTCCGCGCTCGCCGATTTCTTTGAATCCGGCGGAAATGATGATGGCCGCGGGAATTTTCGCGGCGGCGCATTCGGCGACGATTCCGGGAACGGTCGCCGCGGGCGTCACGATGATGGCGAGATCGACGGGCGCGGGCGCGGCCGCGATATGGGGATAGGTTTTCCGGCCGAACACGGTCGCATGCCGTGGGTTCACCAGGTGAACCGGACCGGTAAAGCTCGCCAGATTTTCAATTACGGATCGGCCGGCGCTCCGCTCGGACTCGGTCGCACCGATCACGGCCACGCTCGACGGCGCGAAGAATTCCTGGAGCGGACGGCGCATTAATTCGATGTTATATGCGCAACGCCGCTTCCGTCTTGAGAATCTTCCTCGACCTCCACCTTTTCGGCGACTCCCGTCAGCATCCCCAGCCTCACCGGGTGGGGGTGGATCAGCGTTTGATATAGCGAAGAACCGTCGATCGAGCGGAGCACGGCTTCCCGCTTGCGCGCCGTGAGGCCGGGTGCGTCCACGTCAATCGCGATCTCGCCCAACCCTGACCCGCTCGGCTCAGCCGAAACGCGCAGTTCGATACCGTCGAGCGGCATCCCCCGCGAGCGCAGGTAGGCCACCGCGCGCTGCATCGCGCTCGATCCGAGCGCGCATAGCATCAACTCCTCCGGAGTCATCCCCGTATCATTGCCGCTGTCGTCAAAGGGCTTGTCGCACGCGACCCGATGAAAACGCGCAAACGCTTCCGTATGATTCTTTGCGCCCGGACGAATTCGAACCTGCATTGGATCTCCTGTTTCGGGCAGCCCCGATGCGTCCTTGTGAGCATTCGAACGGCCAATGGAATTCCGCTTGCTACCGCAATCGCCGGGAGGATTGACACATGAGTTTTGCCGTGGTCGCGTGGCTGGCGATCGCCAGCGTGGTGGTTGGACTTGCCGTATACCGGAAGCTGATTTCGCGTTTTGAAGACGATACCCTGCACGTGAGCGAGGGCGATACCTCGCGCGTCGCGCAGCAGACATTTGTGGCCCACCGGCTCGAAGTTGTGGATAAGTGGGGCAAATCGCTGACAATTGTCGCCGTGGTCTTCGGCGCGATCCTGTTCGGGATCTACATCTACGGAGTCTGGCAGGCCAGTCTGCAGATTCAGTAGAGCGATTTGTTGTGGGGGAACGCGCGGCTTGCGGCCGTGCCTCGACCTATGGCCCATCCTCCGAGCCTTGGTCAAGGCGTGGCGGCGCGCCGCGCGTTTTTGAGCTCATCCTTCGTCTCCGGCCGGACGGCCGCTGAAACTGCCGTGCGGATTTGAAGTCCGCTGTCCCATCCTCCGCGAAACCCCTTCCTCGCCCGCTTGTTGACGCGAGGCGGCTGCAAGTCTGGATAGCCGTCAGCCGTGAGGCTGCGTCAGCGGAAAACAACGTGCTGGGATTATTCCTATATGACCGGCAACGACGCCCTCCTCGAAACCATCGCCGAACATGGACTGCTCAAGGATCTCGACCCGCATCATCTGCGCCGGCTCGCCGGGCTTGCGCTTGAGGCATGCTTTGACCCGGGCCATGTCGTTTTTGAGGAAGGCGATGAATCCGTATACTTTTATCTGATTGTCTCGGGTTCGGTCGCGCTCAAATCGGGCGGCGAGTTCATGCAGATCCTGGGACCGGGCGATGCGTTGGGCTGGAGCTCGCTAATCGAAGGCGAGCACAAGCATTTCAAGGCCGTCGCCCTGACCCGCGTGGTGGCGCTGGCTTTCGATGGCACCGAACTGCGCCGCGTCTCCAATGCCCATCCCGATTTCGGCTATGCGCTGTTGAAACGCCTGTTTCCGGTGCTGGTCCAGCGATTGGAAGCGGCTCGCCACACCGCCGCCTCGCATACCTGCGCGTAATCGCGCAGGATTTGGGTGAAATACACCGGCATAGACAAGCTCCGGGATAGTCTGATCACCCAAGTCCCCATTATTCCCGCAAGATAAAGCGAGATTTTTTGGCGCTTCATTTGCACTTTCCCTACAGAATTCCAATTTCCGGTGGGAGGCGCGTGGATGTGTCTTGCTGTTCCCGGCAAGGTGTTGACCGTTGAGGAAGGCGACGCGGCGTTTCGCTCGGGAAACGTCGATTTCTGCGGCGTCCGGCGCACGGTGAACCTCGCGTTCACCCCGGAAGTACAGCCGGGCGATTTTGTCCTGGTCCACGTCGGGTTCGCGCTTACGCGAGTGGATGAAGAAGAAGCCGCGCGAACATTCCAGTATCTGTCCCAAATCGGAGCGCTCAAAGAAGAGGGCCTCGAATGAAATACGTCGACGAGTACCGCGATCCCAAGATCGCGCTCGCCCTCGCCCATCGGATTCGCAAAAAGATCACGCGTCCGTGGGTGCTCATGGAAGTCTGCGGCGGCCAGACGCACACGCTGATGCGCTACGGAATCGACGAGCTGCTGCCTTCCGAGGTCGAACTGGTGCACGGCCCGGGGTGTCCGGTGTGTGTGACCCCGCTGGAGATGGTCGATCGCGCCATCCGCACCGCATCGCTTCCGGATGTGATTTTCGTTTCCTACGGAGACATGCTGCGCGTCCCGGGGTCGACGGGCGATCTGTTTCAGGCCAAGGCCGAAGGCGCGGATGTGCGCGTTGCGTATTCGCCGCTCGATGCGCTCCAGATCGCGCGCGCCAATCCTAATAA
>JASHWA010000115.1 GCA_030044325.1 Bryobacteraceae bacterium | reverse complement strand
GTCTGCGCCACAAGAGGACAAGTTGCGACAGACATCCACCAGACGGGAAGACTGTCGCCGCACACTCCCCTTGAGCGCGAACTTGGCCCTGGTGAGACTGACGTCTTTACGGTAGACGCAAATTCCGGCCAATTCGTCCACGTGCTGGTTGAGAAAAAAGGCGTCGACGTTCAGCTGGTCCTGATCGATCCCGCGGGCACAACCATCGTCACCGCGGACAGCCCCAACGGAGCATTCGGACCGAATCCAGCCTCTTTGATCGCCTCACGCGACGGTCTCTATGAGATTCGCGTCTCGAAATCTCCGCGAACCTCCGAAACAGGAAAATATCAGATCGAGCTCGAAGCGCTTAGGTCTCCTACAGACACCGACCGTCAACGCCTTCAGGCTGAGACGGAGTTCTACGCCGCGGTGGCTGACGAACGAAGTCAGGACAGGGAAAAGCGTCGTCACGCGATCGAGGGGTACGAACGGGCCGCCCGGGTCTGGCACGCCCTCCAAGAGCTCGCCGAAGAAGCTCTCTCGCTCAGCCGGATCGGCTGGGTGAAATCGAGTCTGGGAGAATTACAGAACGCACTGCCCTACTATAACCGCGCTCTCTCTTTAAGCCAGGCTTCGGGCGACCGCGCCGGCGAGGCCGGCACGCTCAAGAGCATCGGCATCGTATACAGCGATCTCGACGAGAAGCAGAAGGCTTTGGACTATTACAGTCAGGCGCTTCGATTGTTAGGCGCCGTGGGCGACCGCGCGGGCCTGGCCGACACCCTCAAGAGCATCGGCATCGTATACGGTGATCTCGGTGAGAAGCAGAAGGCTTTGGACTATTACCGTCAGGCGCTTCCAATGTGGCGCGCACTGGGCGACCGCACTGGCGAAGCCGCCACGCTCAACAACATCGGTGTCGTATACGGCGATCTCGGGGTGAAGCAGAAAGCCCTGGAGCACTACAGCCAAGCGCTCCAATTGTTGCACGAGCTGGGCAACCGCGCTGGCGAAGCCACGGCGCTGAACAACATCGGTATTGTGTACAGCGATCTCGGAGAAAAGCAGAAGGCTTTGGACGATTACAATCAGGCGCTGCTATTGTGGCGCGCACTGGGCCAGCGCGACGGCGAGGCCTCCACGCTCAGCAACATCGGTGACGTGTATCGTGGTCTCGGGGAAAGGCAGAAGGCTTTGGACGATTACAGTCAGGCGCTGCTACTGTTGCGCGCCGTGGGCGACCGCGCCGGCGAGGCCGATACGCTCAACAACATCGGTCTCGTATACACCGATCTGGGGGAGAAGCAGAAGGCTCTGGATTATTACAACCAGGCGCTACCGTTGCGGCGCGCCGCAGGCGACCGCGCCGGCGAGGCCGACACGCTGTGCAGGCTGATGCGCGCCTGGCAACAGGACAGCTCGGCGCTGGCGATTCTCTTCGGCAAAGAGGCCGTCAACGTGTATCAGAGCCTTCGCCGCGACATTCAAGGACTCGACCAGGACGTACAGCGAACGTATCTCTCTACGGTTTCCCAGAGCTATCGTCATCTCGCGGATCTTCTGATCTCCCAAGGCCGCCTCTCGGAAGCCGAACAGGTCCTCAGCCTCCTCAAAGAGCAGGAATATTTCGACTACATCCGCCGCGACACGGAGGAAGCCGCGTCGGTGAATGGTCACGCCAATCTCACTCCCGAAGAAGCCGAAGGCGAAAAGCGCTACCACGATATCGAAGATAAACTCGTGGCCATCGGAGTCGAGCGCGGCGACTTGATCGCCAAAAAGTCTCTGACAGCCGACGAACGGCAGCGGCTGGATGTCCTCGAACAGGACATCGCCGCCGGCAACGTCGAATTTGAGGAATTCCTGAGCGGCCTGGTCCGGCAGTTCGCCGCCAAACCGGCCATCGCGCTACGCGTCGATCAACTCCGCGAGGCGCAGGCGATCATGGAGGACCTCCGCGAACTCCCTAAAGGAACCGTCGCGATCTACACTCTGGTGGGCGAAGATAGATTCCGCGCGATCCTCCGCACGCCCGATGTCCAGAAAGCTTACGAGTATCCCATCAAGTCGGCCGATCTGAATCGCCAGGTGGCACATTTCCGAGAGGTCGTGCGCGAGCCGAAGCTCGATCCGCGGCCGGCAGCGCAAGAGTTATACAGGGTCATCGTCGGCCCTATGGCAAACGATCTGCGCGCGGCCAAAGCGCAGACGCTGATGTTCTCGCTCGATGGCGCCCTGCGCTACCTTCCGCTGGCCGCGCTGTACGACGGCAAGCGCTATCTGATCGAGCAATATCGCGTTTCGGTAATGACTCTCGCCAGCCAAGCGCGCATCAAGGACCCGCCGGACGCGACCTGGCGCGCGGCCGGCTTTGGCGTCACCAAGGCGCATCAGGACGAGCCCGCGCTGCCCTCGGTTCGAAGCGAGCTCGCCGGGATTATCGCGACCAAGCCCGGCGGCTCGGGCGTGCTCACGGGCGAAATCAAGCTCGATGGTGATTTCACGCGCGACGCGATGCGCCAAACTCTGCTCAAGCGCTACTCCGTAGTCCACATCGCCAGCCATTTCCGATTCGAGCCGGGCAACGAGGCGCAGTCTTTTCTATTGCTCGGCGACGGCGCTCATCTGAGTCTCGGGGAACTGAGAACGTCGGCGAACCTGTTCGGCGGCGTGCAGCTTTTAACGCTTTCGGCGTGCAACACCGGAGTCGGCGACGGCACCGAAGTCGAAGGCTTCGGCACGCTCGCCCAACGTCAGGGAGCGAAAGCCGTGATTGCGAGCCTGTGGCCGGTGATGGATGAATCCACCAGCCGACTGATGCAGGAGTTCTATCGAATCCGCGAGTCGTCGCGTGGGATGACGAAACTGGAAGCGCTGCGCAGAGCGCAACTGGAGCTGCTGCGCGGAGGGTTGAGAGGTTCGGCGCCGGCGGTGGATCGGGGCGTTGCGGCGCATTCGGCGAGTGCTGCGGCGGCGTTTCACGCAGATCCGAAGGCTCCCTACGCGCATCCTTACTATTGGGCTCCATTCTTCCTGATGGGAAACTGGTTGTAGCCGCGGTAACCGTTGCGGTTCATTATCGAAGACATAGAAAGTGGGTAGGCAGCCTGGTTCACGTCGTCCTTGACGGTTTCAACGCTTCCGTCTGTGGGACAGAATAGTCGGCGTCAATATGTTTGCGGCAACCAGAGCGATACAAGGCGAGGTCCCCAAAAGGCGCGCCGCGCGGTGGGTGCGCGGCGACACGTGGTCGACGGTTGCGTCCAGTATATCAACGCCGAACGCGGGCATGGCTTGAATTGGGGCGTCACGAATTCCTTCAAGGCGCTCAGAACGGCGACGAAACTGAATCAGAAAACGCCCGATGACGTGATGGTGTACGGCTATCTGGTGGACGCAAATGTCGAGCTGGGCAATTACAAGGACGCGGTCGCGGCGGCGCAGTGGATGCTCGATCTACGGCCCGGAAATATTCCGGGGCTGACGCGCGCCGGTTACCTGCGGGAGTTGCACGGCAACCTCAGCGGCGCGATTGAGCTGATGCAAATGGCCTACGATGCCATGCCTCCCGGTGAAACGGAGGATCGCGCCTGGCTGCTGACGCAGATCGCGCATCTGCACCTGGTCAGCGGCGATGTGGCGAAAAGCGGAGATGTTCGCGGCGGGCGCGTTAGGCGTGTTTTCGGATTATCATTACGCTCTCGGTGCGCTCGCGCAGGTGAGGAACGCGCAAAAACGCTACGAGGAGGCCGTGAAGCTCCTGCGCACGCGTTACGCCGCCGCGCCGCACGCCGAAAATCTGTTCGCGCTGGCGGAGGCGCTCGAATTGGCCGGCAAAACGGAGGAAGCGCAGAAAGATTTCGGCGAATTCGAACGCCAATCTCTCAAAGCAACCAATATCGGCGACGACTCGAGTCATGAGCTGATGGCCTACTACACCGATCACGCGCATCAGCCCGAGAAAGCCCTGGAGGTCGCGCAGCGCGAGCTGGAACGGCGCAAGGATGTGTTCACGCTCGACTGCTACGCGTGGGCGCTCGCAGCGAGCCTTGATTTTGCAAGTACGAACATTGAAATTCAGAAGGCGCTCCAGGTGGGAGTGAGGGATCCCCAGATCCGCGCGCACGCACAGTACATCGCCGAGCATCTGAACGCCGTGGGAACGAAAGCGGAGTAGGTATTCCCGGCTGGTTCGAGCAGCGTCGAAATCGAGGTGCTAGGATTTCGAAATGCCTGAAATGAAGACCAGAAAGACCGGAGCCTCGGTCGCCGATTTCCTGAAAACAATTCCGAACGCGCAAAGGCGGGAGGACTGCCGGGCGATCGCCAAAATGATGCAAGCGGCCACCCAATCCGAACCCAAGATGTGGGGTCCGGGCATTGTCGGGTTCGGCCATTCGCGCTTGGTCTATCCGAATGGTAAGGAAATCGAGTGGATGCAGATCGCCTTTTCGCCGCGCAAGGCAAACATCACGCTCTACCTCACCGAGACGGTACTGGAATCAGAGTTGATGCAGAAGCTGGGCAAGAATAGCTGCGGAAAGGCATGCTTATATATCAAGAAGCTATCCGACGTGGATGTGGCCACGCTCAACAAACTCATCCGGGAGACGGTGCGGCAGCGGCGCGCGGCGGAAGCGGCTGCCGGTTGACGTAGTTTCGTTTGCGGACGATAGCCAGTTCACAGGCGGTCCGGCGCGTCGACATCCTTCGCCCCGATGAAGCCGCGCCGCTCGAACTTGCCGATCGATCAGCCGAAGACGATCACCTGCTTCTCTCGCGTCTTCTTTTCCGCGACCTTGGTGTAAGCCTCAACCGCCTGGTCGAGCCGGTTGCGCTCGGGTTGCGGCACCCGGAGATAGCCGGCTTCGAAACCCTCCCGGAGACGAGTCATCATGTCGGCGATTTGGACCCCGGTGAGCTTTTGCGTATCGACTCCGATGAGCTGAAGTTGGTTGTGATAGAAGTCGGTCAGATTCAGAAAAACTTCGGCTTCCGGACCGGCGGTATTGGTGATCGCAATCTGTCTTCCGCCAACCCGAAGTGCGCGAAGGCAGGACCGGAACAGGTTTGCACCGACGGTATCGAGCACAATGTCGACTCCCTTGCCGCTGGTTGCCTGCTGCACCGCGCTTACAAGGTCCTGCTCTTTGAGATTGATGAAGACATCGGCGTGCTCGGATTCCGGCGAGATGTCGGCTGATATCACAGAGGCGCCTTTCCAGTGAGCGATCTGGGTCGCCGCCGAGCCCACGGCTCCGTTGCCTCCCGTAACCAGAAGCTGTTCTCCCTTTTGCAACCCGCCCGCCACCACAAGCGACTCCCAAGCGGCGAGATAAGGCACGCCGGCGATCGCCGCCTGCTCCATACTCAAGGATTCCGGCTTTTCCGACAGCCACGCAGAAGGTATGGCGACAAACTCCGCGTGTGCGCCCGGACGCACAACCCCGAAGCCCGCTCCGGTGCCCCACACATGCTTGCCGTTCCACTCGCGATCACCGTCCACCACGATGCCGGCATAATCCCGGCCGGGCGTCATCGGGAGGTGAGAGTGGAAACGCCCCGCCACTGTCCCGATATCGGAAGGATTGATGCTCGATGCCGCAAGCTTTACCAACACCTCGCCGTGTTGCAACCGAGGTAGCGGCACCTCGTCGATGTGGAGTACGGAAGGCGCCCCGAACTGGTCGAATCGCAGCGCTTTCAACGCCCGCTCATCCTTTCACGAGCCGTTACCGGGAACTGCATGCTCTCAGAATACACTGTGCATTTCACGATAGGGCGTTTTGGTCGATTCGTGAACAGGACGGCCGGACTCCGCGACGACGGGAATCAATGGATGTCAGTTATCATCGTTTCGCGGGATTTCGCGCTATCCGGTGCGGCGCCTTCCTCAGTCGCGTTGAACCAGCGCAGGTACACCAGCATCACTTCCATCAACAGACAAAAGGCAGCGAAAATCCAAAACAGCAGTCCGGCGGTTTGCTGGTCGTATTCGCGCGTCAGGCTCCAGTCGTGGATGATCGAGTCGGCGATGTGCAGCGTGTCGGCGCCGGTAACATAATGCGTAAACCGCCCTGGTTGCGCAAAGGCGAGAAACAGGCCGGTAAGCGAGCACCACACCGTCGCGACCGCAAGATAAAAGAGTGACGTAGGCATCAGCTTGATGCGGTGCCGGGAGAACGGGGAATGAAGCGGCCACCAGAACAGGATTCCGCCCGCCATCAGAGTCGCATCTTCAGCCAGCCGGATGGAGTTGCTGGCCACGGCCGCATTGAGCAGATGCGGCATAAACCACGCGGCCAGCGGAGCCATGCCGGCGACCCAGCTCAGGCGATAATCCGGATGGAAACGCGGGATCCCGGATTGCTTCGGCACCGCCAGCACCAGCAGATAGGGCGCCACCAGCGCGACAAGAACGCGTTCGATCGCTTCGGCGCTGAGCAAATACTGGCGCGCGAGTGCGTCCAGCGGGGAGCAAACGGTAATCATGATCAGCGCCTCCGCCGCGAAAAAGCACAGCGTGGCGCGCGAACTCTTCCAGGTCCGCAGCGCGATATAAATCAGAACAAGGACGCCGCAGCATACCAGGCCGCCGCCATTCCAACTCCAGGCGCCGGCAACAATCGTGAGCGCGCGCATTTGCTTCTCGTTCCCATCATTGCAAGGTTCGCGGCAAAGCGTCCCATCACCGGCCCACGTTCTGTATAACAATTAGGGACATTACCTCTCGTGAAGCAAGTTGCACACCCATGAACCATCTGCGACGCCTTCTTCCGATCCTCGTATTGTTGGCGCTGGCCGTCGCCGTCCATTGGAAAACCCTGCTGACCAATCAATACCGTTCCTTCGACTCCCCCGACATGACCTTCCAGGTGGCGCCGTGGCTTCAGGCGCAGGCCGCCGCCTGGCATCGCGGGCATCCCTTGTTGTGGGACCCGTATCAATTGAGCGCCCAGCCGCTCGTCGGGCAAGGCGAGCCGGGCGCTGTATATCCGTTCAACTGGCTGCTGTTTCTCGCTCCCTTGAAACGCGGCTTCATTCGCGACGGCGCGCTCGAGTGGTACCTGGCGCTGATCCGCTTCATGGCGGCGCTCGCCTGCTACGCGCTCTGTCGCGACCTGGGGCGTTCCGTTGCGGCATCCATCCTGGGCGCCTGCGCCTTCGCCTTCGGAGGATTCGTCGCCACCACGGCCTGGCCTTATATGCTGAACGGAGCCGTCTGGTCGCCGGTGGTGTTCCTTTTTACGCTGCGAGCGCTGCGCGGGGAAAAAGCGGTGACGAACGCGATCCTGTCGGGCGCGTGTCTCGGAATCGCGTGGCTCAGCGGTCATCATCAGGTCCCCCTGTTTACCGGGTTCGCCATCGCCGGCTTGTGGATTTTTCACATCGCGCGGAAGGAGCGCGTGCGGCGCTCGCTTCAGTTCGGCGCGCTGCTGATCACGATGATCCTGGTGAGCGCCGTCCAGACCTTCCCCGGGCTCGCTTACGGCCGCGACGCGGTGCGCTGGGTCAACTCGAGCCACGCGGTCGCCTGGAATGAGCCGGTGCCATATGCGGTACACGAGGAGTTCAGCTTGAGCCCCGAATCGGCGCTGGGCGTCTTTCTGAACGGGCTGTACACGCACTCCAATCCGTTTGTGGGAATCGTGGTGCTCGCGCTGGCGATTCTGGGAGTCGCGTTGGCCTGGCGCGAAGCTCCGGTCAGATGGTTCGTGCCGGTCGCGCTGGGCGCGCTCGTGTTTTCCTTCGCCGGCGCGACGCTTCTCGACGGAATCGTCTACGCGCTGGTCCCCTTCGCCGAGAAGGCGCGCAATCCCGCGATGGCCGTCGTGATTTTCGACCTGGGCGCGAGCGTTCTGGCCGCGTTCGGCGCCGATTTTCTGGTCGACAACGCGCAATCGGTCTGGGTGAAGCGGATCATGCTGGGATGCGGCGCGGCCGCCGCGGCAATCTGGATCTTCGCAGCCGTTGTCTCCGCGTTTCACACGCCGGTGACCATGCCAGACGGCCCGGTCGCGCTCACCGGGCTGGCCGCGGTGCTCGTCCTCGGTCTGCTCTACTCGCTGCGCGCCGGCGCTATCGATGTGCGTCCGGCGCGCGTGCTGCTGGTTGTGCTGGTGATGCTCGAAATCGGCACGCTCGCCCAAGCCAACCTGATCAATCGCGACCTGGGGCTGCGCTTTTGGAACGTGCTCACCCGCGACGCCGATATCGCCGCGTTCCTCAAGAGCCGTCCAGGCGTGTATCGCGCCGATTTCAACCGCGACGACGTTCCCTATAATTTCGGCGACTGGTACGGCGTCGAGGCGTTCGCGGGCTACGTCGCGTCCGCGCCCCGCGCGTTCGTCGCAGTGCAGAGTTACCCCCGCGCGCGCGACCTGTTCGGCGTGCGCTACTGGGTCGCACGCCAGGCCCCCCGGCCGGGGCTCACCGAGCTCTTTTCGAGCGCTTCGGGAATCAAGGTTTTCGAGAGCGCAACCGCCATGCCGCGCGTCTGGGCCGTGCACGAAGCTTTCCCGATCGCCAGCCTTGAGGAACTCGGCCCGCACCTGAATCATCCCTCGCTCGATTTCGGGCGCACGGTTCTGCTGATGGGCGCGATGCCGAGCCTAGAGAACTGCTCCGGTGACCAGGTAAGTCTCGCCCGGCACGAGCCGCAGCACGTATCGATCGACGCGGCCATGAATTGCCGCGGGATGGTGATCCTGGGCGACGGATACTCGAAGGACTGGGCAGCAACGGTCGACGGCAAGCGCGAGCGCGTGTACGCCGCCTATGGTGCCGCGCGCGGCGTCGTCGTGGAGCGCGGGCAACATCGCATCGAGATGGATTATCGCCCGCTGAGCGTCTATCTCGGCGCCGGGTTATCGGCTGCGTCGCTGCTCGCGGTATTCCTGCTGTGGTTGTCTTCGCGTTCCGTCAAGTGACTCAACGCGCGTCCGCTTTTTTCGGCGAGGTCCTCATGAGGTTGACAAACTTTGACGAACTCGCGGATGTAGTAGATTCCATTTAAGAGGAGATCCCATGAAACGCCGTCAATTCTTGAGCCGTGGAGCCGCCATTGCCGGCATCGCGCCGTTCGCCGCGGTTGCGGAGGACGTTGCCGGAGCCGCGTGCGAGACGCTGCCGAAGCTAGGGCCGAAGGCAGTGGTTCGCGACAAATCCGCCGTCGCCAGCAGCTCGCATCCATTGGTTACCGAAACGATGATCGAAACGCTGCGCGCGGGCGGAAATGCCGCGGATGCGGCGACGGCGGGCGCGCTGATGAGCGCCACGGTCGAGCCGCACATGTCGAATCACGGCGGCAGCGTGATCATGCTGTATTGGGATGCCAAGACGGCGAAGGCGTATCAGCTTCAGAGCACGGGCCGTTTGCCGTCCGGATTGCCGCCGTTTCGACCCTTGCCGGCGGGATTGGGAGGATTCTCTTCGCCGCCAGGCCGGCCATCGATGGCGGCATGCATTCCCGGTTTCATTCCGGGCCTCGCCGCGACGCACGCGCGGTTCGGATCGAAACGCTGGAGCGATCTATGCCAGAACGCGATTCATTGGGCCGAGGAAGGCCATGCGGTTTCGTCTTTCGAATTCGCGCAGTTG
>JASHWA010000114.1 GCA_030044325.1 Bryobacteraceae bacterium | reverse complement strand
GCTCGAAATCGCGGCCTACGGCGGCGTGGCCACGCCCGCGCCCAACCTGTCGATTGTCTTTCTGATCACCACCCTCGCCTCCATCGGTCTTCCGATGCTCAACAATTTCGTCGGAGAATACCTCGTCTTGCAGGGAACCGCGGCCACCAGCTTCACCTGGACCGCGTTCGCCGCCATCGGCGTGATTCTCTCCGCCTGCTATATGCTGTGGCTGTATCAACGCGCGTTTTATGGAAAGGCATCCGAATCGGTGACCCATCACATCTACGACCTCACCCCGCGCGAATGGATCGCCATCGTTCCGCTCATCGCCCTGATGGTCTGGATGGGCACCTTCACCCAAACCTTCATCCCCTCGATCAGCTCGCAGAACGCGCGCATCCTCCAGGATTCGCAGAAACCCGCCGTCCAGCGCGTCCAGATGCGGCCGCCCCACATTGCCCCGCATGAGCCCGTGGAGGTTTCGCGTGCCCGATAGCTTCATCCCCGCCGGCGTCGAATACTTCCGCATTCTGCCGGAAATCATTTTGACCATCGCCGGCGTCTTCATCATGTTCCTCGAAGCCGTCCTCAAGGACCGGCAGAAATTCATCCTCGCGCCCATCACTCTCTGCTCCCTCGCCGCCGCGCTCGCCGGAGCCATCGCCGCCTACACCGCTCCCGGACCCGCGTTTCACGACATGATCGTGGTCGACGGCTTCGCCACCTTCTTCCGCGTCCTGGTGATCGCCGTCGGATTCCTCGCCGTGCTCGCCTCCGCCGACTATCTGCGTCGTGAAAACGCCGAAGTAGGCGAATTCTTCGCCCTCATCCTGTTCAGCGTCGCCGGCCAATCCCTCATGGCCGCTTCGAACGAGCTGATCATGATCTTCATCGGCCTCGAAATCTCTTCGATCGCGTCCTACATCCTGGCCGGTTACCTGCGCGACGATAAGCGCAACAACGAATCCGCCCTCAAATATTTCCTGCTCGGCTCGTTCGCCACCGCGTTTCTGCTGTTCGGCATCGCCTGGATCTACGGCGCCACCGGGACCACCCAGCTCGACGAAATCCGCCGCGCGCTGATGATGAGCGGAGCGCCGCCCATCACCATCGTCGGCGTCGCCGCCGCGCTCATGTTCGTCGGATTCGGATTCAAAATCTCCGCCGCCCCGTTCCAGGTCTGGGCGCCCGACGTTTATCAGGGCGCGCCCGCTCCGGTTTCCGCATTCCTTTCCGTCGGTCCCAAAGCCGCGGCCTTCGCCATCCTCATCCGCACGTATCTGACTGCATTCGGACCCGTCGCCACCGATTGGGCGCCGTTCGTGTGGGTCTGCGCTCTCGCCACGATGATCGTCGGAAACTTCGCCGCCATCCAGCAGTCGAACATCAAGCGCCTGCTCGCCTACAGCTCCATCGCGCACGCCGGCTACGTCCTGGTCGCCGTCACCGCGCACTCCGAAATCGGTTCCGCCGCCGCCATGTTCTACCTCGCCGCGTACGCGTTCACCAATTTCGGCGCCTTCGCCGTGGTCACCTACGTCGCGCGCAAGCACGAGCAGTACACCAAAATCGACGATTTCGCCGGCCTCTCCCAGCGCCATCCCGCCATGGCCGCCATGCTCACGATTTTTCTGCTGTCTCTGATCGGCGTTCCCCTCACCGGCGGATTTTTCGGGAAATTCTACATCTTCAAAGCCGCGCTCGATTCGAACCTGGTCTGGCTCACCGTGCTGGGACTGCTAAACAGCGCCGTCGCGGCGTATTATTATCTCCGCGTCCTGGTGGTCATGTACATGAAGCCGCCCGCCGAATCGATGGAAGCTCTGCCGCCGCCCGGCGCCGCCCTCAGCATCGCCGTCTACGGCTCCGCCATCGCCACGCTGATCCTGGGAATTTTCCCGTCGTTCGTCCTCGATTTCGCCACCCGCGCCGCACTCAAATAAAATCCGTCAACTCCCCTCCGCGAAATCCGAGAAACAGCCGCTAATCTCGCCGCCCGCGCCGCGCCTCCCAGGAGTGTAGTTAGTTAAAACCACAACTGGAGACGTTCCCATGAAGAAACTGATGACCCTGGCCCTCGGGCTTTCCCTGCTTTCCGGATCCGCCGCTTTTGCCGCGGATCACCGGCCCGACAATCGCGGTAGAAAAGAAGACGCGAGAAAAGACCGGCGCGATAACGGACGCCGCGACAACAAAGGTCGCGACGGACGCGGCCGCCGCCGTTAATCAACCACAATCGGAAGACAGGCGAGGCCCTTCGCGGCTTCGCCTGCTACTTCTTCTCCCCGGCGAGAATCAAATCCAGGTCCCCGCGCGAATAATAGCGCCCCTGCGCGAACACCCCCTCCACCTTGCCCGTATTGCGAAAATC
Organism: Bryobacteraceae bacterium; assembly: GCA_030044325.1. Classification (GTDB taxonomy): domain Bacteria; phylum Acidobacteriota; class Terriglobia; order Bryobacterales; family Bryobacteraceae; genus Palsa-187. The sequence continues at coordinate 3,425 of JASHWA010000114.1, read as the reverse complement.
CGCCAGCGGATTCCCCCCCAGGAGCACCAGGTCCGCGACCTTGCCCTTCTCGATCGTCCCCATCTTCTCGTCCCAACCCAGAAAGCGCGCCGGCTCGATCGTGGCCGACTTGAGCGCCTGGTGCGGCGTCAGTCCCGCCTCCACCAGTTGCTCCAGTTCGTCATCGAGCGTCGCGCCCGGAATCGTGTACGGATCGCCCGTGTCCGTCCCGGCGAGCACCTCGACCTTGGTCCGCGTCGCCAGCGACACCAGCCGGTAAATCGCGTCTCTCCGCTTGCGAACCTCCCTCGTATCGTTGTCCGCGCCGAGCGCCGGCCACGTCTCTCGAATCGATGCCGCCACGAATTTCAACCGCGGATCGCTTTTCAAACCGTCATCGCCCTGGTGCGCCATCCGCTGCCATAAAACCAGCGTCGGCGTGATGCTCACGTCGTGGACCGCGCAGTCTTCGAAAAATTCGATCGCCTCCGCGTCCGTCGAAGCCGCGTGCGTCACCCCCTCCAGGTGCTCGATGCTCGCCTGCCGCGCCTCGATCGCCTGAAGCGCCGGAACGTTGGTCGGAATCTGCCCCTCGATCGGAACGTGCCAGTGCCGCGCCAGCTCCGCGATCGCCGTGTACGAATCGAACGGCAGCGCGCTTGAGACGCGAATGAAATCCACGTTCATGTTCCACAACCGGTCGAACGCGCGCCGCGCTTCCGGAGCGTCGCGCGCCACGATCACCGGCAGCTTGTCGTTGTCCGAAGGCGCTCCGTCCACCACCGGGCCCGAGGTGACGATATGCGGACCGATCGCCTCACCCCTTTCGATCGCCGCGCGCCACGCCGACGTCCGCTCGAAATCGCTGCCCATGTCGCGCACACCCGTCACCCCGAACGCGATGTACGTGGGAAGCTGGTTCTCCTTGTACCACAGGTGAACGTGCATGTCCCACAATCCGGGGATCAGAAATTTTCCGCGCCCGTTGATCACGCGCGCGCCCGCCGGCGCCGTCCCGCCGATCGACACGATCCGGTCGCCCGCGATCACTACCGTTTGATGCGCATGAATCGCCGCCGTCAGCACGTCGACGATGCTCACGTCTTCAATCGCGGTCGAGCGATCCGCTGCGCCCGCGGAGCCACACACCATCACCGCAACCAGCCACTTCAAACGCAAAAACTAGAATACCAAGCCCCTGAATCCCGGTGCCTGCAACCAAAAACACTAAATTTGCCCGATTTTCAATCACATCCGCATTCGCTCCCCACTACCCACTCCCCACTACCCGTTAAAAAATAGGCAAGGAGTCCAGGTGCTCTGCCAGCGGAGAACGGGATCGGCCTATAGGGGCTTACTAGTACGCCACCGAGCGGGCCTGCGTGCGTTGGTTGTCCGGCAGTACATGACTGTTGCCAAGCCGTTGCGGCGCAAATCAAGCGGCCGGTCGAGCTAACGACCGTTATAAAAAATGGCTAAAGGACCCGGGTCCGATAAATCGGTCTTTGACAACCTGCAACCTTAACCTCGCACACCCGCACTACGCCCGCGCGAGTTCCCTGCGGCGAACGCGCAGTCACGCTTCACCGGGCACTCGCCGCATCGCGGTTTGGAACTCCTGCAAAGCTCCTGGCCGTGCCGCTTCAGCAGCAAATATGCGCGCCGCCGCGCGTCGAAGCTCGGGGCGATCCCGTTTTCAATGAGCTTCTGCGCTTCGCGATAGGTCACGCCGTAGTTTTCACGCTCTCTCCCGCGCTGAATCCGAACAAGTACATAGGGGCAGTTCGATGGCACCGCGGCGATCGGGGAAATTCCGGCGAAAAGTAAGATGCGGTCGGCGCCCGGATCCGCGATGCTGGGAAATTTCTTCAGGATCTTGCGCGCTTCCGCCATCGAACCGGAGAGGCGCTCGCGCAGATCGCCTCCGCATTCGTCCCGCACCCGCCCGGCGATCTCCTGAAGGCGCTGCGCTCTTTTTTCTGGAACCATGCCGCCCGGCGCCAGCGCGCGCGCCAGCTCGCTAACCGGAGCCGCAAGGATTCCATCCGGCTCGACGCTGACACTCCTGCGCAGCGAATCCCAACCCCTCCCGCACGCGCGATCGCTCTGCGGGTACCCGCAGCTCCACCAGATCAGAAACTGATACGGATCAGTCGGGAACCCGGCTGTCTGAGGTCCATAAAACGATTCCAGGCGTTCGAGCAATGCGCTGATCTTCAGAGCCGCGGCCACCACCGTATAATAATCCGATGCGCCTTTTCGCGCTCGCTCTGATCCTCACCATTCCCGCCTTCGCCCGCATCAATTTCGTCCGCGACGTCAAGCCGATTCTTGAATTGCGCTGCGTCCGCTGCCACGGCCCCGACATCGCACTCAAAAACCTGCGCCTGAATCGCCGCGACCGCGCCATGCTCGTCATCGTTCCCAAAAAACCCGGCGATAGCCGCCTTTATCTCGCCGTAACATCCGGATTCATGCCGCCCGGCGATAAAAAGCTCACCGCGGCCGAGATCGAAATTTTGCGCAAATGGATCGCGGAAGGCGCGCGCTGGCCCAAGAACGTCGAGCTCTCTCCTAAGAATCCGTTCCTGCCGAACTAACCTTCATGGCGACCCCCGCTCCTTCCCGGCCCGTCCCGCAAACCCCATTCCGCCGTGCCCTTCCATGGTGGCCCGCCGTCGTGATGATGCTGGGAACGCTGCTCAGCTTTCTCGATCGCCAGGTACTCGCCCTGCTCTCGCCCACCATCCTCAAGGAAACGCACCTCACCGCGACCGATTTCACCAACGCGATCGCCGCCTTCAGCTATGCCTACATGATCAGCACGCTCATCTGGGGCCCCGTGCTCGATCGCATCGGTCTGCGCCTCGGCATGGCGATCTCGATCGCGATGTGGGCCGTTTCGAGCGCCAGCCACTCGCTGGTTTCGACTTTCTGGGGATTCGCCATCGCCCGCGCCGCTCTGGGCCTCGGCGAAGGCGCCATGTTTCCCGGCGGTTTCCGCACCGCCATGGACTCGCTTCCGCCCCAAAAACAGGCCCGCGGGATCGCCCTCGCCTACAGCGGCTCGTCGCTCGGCTCCCTGATCGCGCCGTTGATCATCATTCCCGTCGCCCTGCGTCTCGGATGGCGTCCCGCGTTCCTGGTGACGCCCATCTGCGCGCTGATCTGGCTGGCGATCTGGCTCGGAACCGTCAAACCGTCCGCATTCGGCCACGAGCGCCGCGCCACGCGCCTGCATTTTCCCAACATTTTCGAGCTCCGCTTCTGGCGTCTCGTGGCGAGCTACGGCTTGGGTTCGTTTCCCGTCGGCGCGATCACCTATCTCACGCCGCTGTACCTGGCGCGCGCCTTCGGCCTCACGCAGAAGGAGCTTGGGTTCGTTTTGTGGATTCCGCCCTTCGGGCAGGAGCTGGGATTCTTCTTCTGGGGATGGCTTTCCGATC
>JASHWA010000113.1 GCA_030044325.1 Bryobacteraceae bacterium | reverse complement strand
CTGAAGGCGAAAGGAGCGGGCCATGACCGTGCTTAGTCGACTGCTGAAAAAGGGGACAGACAGCTCTGTCCACGCCGACCGCGCCGGCGATTTGCAAGGGCCTGCATCCGGGGACAGAGTAGTCAGTCCCCTTTTCCAGCAGGTTCTCGGTACGAATCGCCGGGAATTTCTGGGCGCGGCGGGTGGATTGCTGGTCGGATTTTTGTTGCCGGGATCGGACCGAGCTGCGGCGGATGCGGGAGCGGAGAAATTGAACGCGTTCGTGCACGTGGGAACCGACGACGCCGTCACGCTGTTCATTCACAAAGCGGAGATGGGACAGGGGACGGTGACGTCGCTTGCGATGCTGCTGGCCGAGGAGCTCGAATGCGACTGGAAGAAAATCCACACGGAATTTCCGGGGGTGGAACCGGCGTTCGGGCCGATGATGGGCGTGTTCGGGAGCATGAGCATTCGCACGTCGTGGGAGCCGCTACGGAAGGCGGGAGCATCGGCGCGCGAGATGCTGATTGCTGCGGCGGCGCAGAGGTGGGGCGTGGATAAATCGCAGTGCCGGGCGGAAAACAGTTCGGTGGTGAACACGGCGACGGGAGCGCGGCTGAGTTACGGCAGGCTGGCCGAGGCGGCGTCGAAGATTTCGCCGCCTTCGAGCGTGGTTTTGAAAGATCCCAAGGAGTTCAAGCTGATCGGCACGTCGCCGAAGCGGCTCGATACGCCGGACAAGGTGGTGGGACGGACGCAGTTCGGAATCGATTTCCGCACTCCGGGGATGCTGTACGCGGTGGTACAGCGGTGTCCGGTGTTTGGCGGGAAGGTTGCGAGTTTCGATGCGTCGAAGGCGAAGGCGGTCGAGGGCGTGAAGCAGGTGATGGAGATTTCGAGCGGCGTGGCGGTGGTGGCGGACAGCACGTGGGCGGCGATGGAGGGGCGCAAGGCGCTGGTGGTGCGATTCGACGAGGGGTCGCGCGCGGGGACCAGCAACGCGTCGTTGCGGAAGATGTTCGCGGAGCTGGCGGAAAAGCCGGGCGCGGAGGCGCGCAAACGGGGCGACGCGGAATCGGCGATGCAGAATGGCGTGAAGAAGATAGAGGCGGTGTATGAAGCGCCGTATCTGGCGCACGCGCCGATGGAGCCGTTGAACTGCACTGTGCACGTGCGGCCGGACGGGTGCGATGTGTGGGCGTCGACGCAGATTCAGACGGCGGCGCGGCAGGTTGCGGCTAAGATCACGGGATTGCCGCTTGAAAAAGTGCAGGTCCACACGCTGTACCTGGGCGGAGGGTTCGGGCGGCGGGGAGGGTCGGATTACGTGGGCGAAGCGGTGGAGATCGCCAAGGCTGTGGGCGTTCCGGTAAAACTCACCTGGACGCGTGACGACGATTTGCAGCACGACTTTTACCGGCCGGCGTCGTACACGCGATTCGCGGCGGCGCTCGATGCGGAGGGCTGGCCGGCGGCGTGGACGGCGCGGATTGTGTGCCCGTCATTCGGCGGGCTGCGCAACGGCGTGGATTTCGCTGCGGTGGAGGGAATCGCGGACCTGGTTTACGACGTTCCCCATTTCCACGTCGATTATCACGCGCCGGACGCGGGGATTCCGGTGAGCTACTGGCGATCGGTGGGATATTCGCAGAACACGTTTTTCGCGGAGAGTTTTGTCGACGAAATGGCGGCGGCGAGCGGGAAAGATCCGGTGGAGTTCCGGCGGCGGCTGCTCAAGAATTCGCCGCGATTGCTGGGGGTGCTGGAACTGGCGGCGGAGAAGTCGGGATGGGGCAAAGCTGCGCCGGGAAGGTTCCGCGGCGTCGCTGTAGCGAACAACATCGGCAGCTTCAACGCGCAGGTGGCGGAGATTTCGATCGACAGGGGCAAGCTGAAAGTGCACCGGGTGACGTGCGCGGTGGATTGCGGGCACGTGGTGCATCCGGTGATCGTCGAGCAGCAGATCCAGAGCGGGATCGTGTATGGGTTGACGGCGGCGCTCAAGGGACACATCACGATCGAGAACGGCCGGGTGAAGGAAGAGAATTTCGACCGGTACGACGTGCTGCGGATCGACGAGATGCCGGTGGTGGAGGTACACATCGTTTCGAGCCAGAACGCACCGGGCGGGATCGGAGAAGCGAGCACGCCGGGGATTGCGCCGGCGGTCGCCAATGCGATTTTCGCGGCGACGGGAAAGAGGATTCGCAGGCTGCCGGTGCGGATGGAGAGTCTGGCATAAACGGTTCGTAGTTCGTGGTTGGTAGTTAGTGGTGACCACGAACCGAGTTAGTGGAGACATACCGGCGCCAGCAATCCGTAAACGGGGCGCGCAGAATTTCGCGAACATGCCTACGCGGTTGCGGGCGCTCTCCTGCTCGCTGTTCCAGAGCTCTTTTTCGACGTTCGACGCGTGGAGAGCTCGCATGATTCCGGGCACCGTTTCGAGATTGGCGTCGCCGCTGCGGGGAACGGACGCCCAGAGGATCGCGGCGCCTGGGCCGCTGCGGTCCGCAGAAAGGCTGCGCACGCCGCCGGTGTGGAGGACGGGCGGAAGAAAGGGACAGTCCGCCGGCGGTGTTGACGGTTGCGGGTCATCGGCGCTAGGGGACAGTCTCCTTCTTCGCAGATTGTCCGGCTTGTCCGTCCGATTACGATAAGACAATGGATCCGATTCAGGAGAACCGGCAGACGGCGCTTGTGTCGCGGCTGATGAAGGCATGCGGGGGCGCATACACGCCGGAGACGCGGCGGAAATATTACGTCTCCGGCCGCAATGGGCGGCGGCGTATCAGGGGCAGGCGCTGTTTCACGCGCCTACCCGGCCTCCGATCGGATTCGAGGAGATCATTCGAAA
>JASHWA010000112.1 GCA_030044325.1 Bryobacteraceae bacterium | reverse complement strand
GTTTTAATGCTTCGCCATCAGACGCGACCGCGTTTGATCGCTGGTGGCCAGATCCGCGATGGTCCAGGCCATCGCCAGCGCGCCGTCGTAAATCGCCTGATCGGCCGCGGCGGTGATGCAGGCCGCGGTGAACTCCGGCTGATGATTCGACGCCGGCAGCGAATCGATGCCGATGGCCGGATGGATCGACGGAATTTTATGCGAAACGTTGCCCATATCGGTGGATGCGGCCACGCGATCGCGCATGGGGCCGAGATCCGCGAACTTGCGGCCCGCCGCCTGAGCATTTCGCTCGTAGATCGCGGCCATTTCCATGTCGTGAATGACGTTGGCGTAGGGCTTGTCGCCGCCCAGGATTTCGAGGCGCGAACCGGTGGCGAGGGCGCCCGCTTCAAAGCACCGCACAACACGTTCGCGCAGCTCTTCGAGCTCCGCCAAAGTGTCGGCGCGGATGATGTATTTTGCCGAAGTGTGCGCGGGAACGATGTTGGGCGCGTCGCCGCCTTTGGTCACGATGCCGTGGATGCGATCGCTCTGGCGGATGTGCTGGCGCAGCAGGCCGAGCGACATCTGCGCGATGGTCAAGGCGTCCGCGGCATTGATGCCCTGCTCGGGAAAGGCGGAGGCGTGCGCTTCCTTGCCGTGATAGCAGGCGTCGAACATCGATGCGGCGATCAATTTCATGGTCGAGACGTCGAACGGCGCCGGGTGCACCATCATGGACGCGTGCAATCCATCGAACGCGCCGCCTTCGAGCATCACGATTTTTCCGCTCGCGTTGCCGACCTCTTCGGCCGGCGTGCCGAGCACGGTGATGGTCACGCCCAGCTCGTCGGCGACCTTGGCGGCGGCGATCCCCGCGCCCGCCGACATCGCCGCGATCAAATTGTGGCCGCAGGCATGGCCGATGCCGGGAAGGCAGTCGTATTCGGCGCAGATACCGATGTGCAGCGGACCGCTGCCCGCGCGCGCCACAAACGCGGTGGGCAATCCGGCCACGCCTTTTTCGACGCGAAATCCGGCGCCGTCGAGCGTTTCCGACAGCCACACGGAGGCGTGCTCCTCTTCAAAACCCAACTCGGGTTTGGAATGGATGCGATGGCTCAGTTCGACCAGCGCCGGACGGATCGAATCGAGTTTTTCTTTGGCTCCGGGTTTTGCGGGATGCATGCTTCAATTATGCCGCGCGGGACCCTCCGCATTCACCCCAGGGTGCCGCGCGGGCCCTGCGAGCCGCGCCAGTCATGGCGCGGGTTTAGCCGGGGGCGCTGTCATGCCGTGAGGAACCGGGGCAGGTCGTCGAGCGGCATGTTGCCGCCGCACAGCACCAGCACCACGTGACGATCGGAGGAGAAATGGTCCTTGAGGCGTTCGGCCGCGGCCAGCGTACACGACGCCGCCGGTTCGGTGAGGACCTTCAAACGCTCCAGCAACAGGCGCAGGGCGGCGATGGCTTCGTTATCGGACACCACCGTGATGCTTTCGAGAAGTCTTTTCGCGATTTCGAAGGTTCGCTCGGAGGGCGCGGGCGCGCCCAGGGTTCGCGCGACGGAGGTGATGGTGTCGAGCGTCACGATTCTTCCCGCGGCGATCGATTGGGACATGCAATCGGCGCCCTCCGTTTCGACGCCCCAGATCTTGACGGCCGGCTTGAGATTCTTGATCGCGGTGGCGACGCCGCCCATCAACCCGCCGCCGCCGATGCTGACGATCACATCGGTCACCTGGGGAACGTCGTCCAGAATTTCCAGGCCGACGGTGCCCTGTCCCGCCATCACCAGCGGATCGTCGAAAGGATGGATGTAGGCCCAGCCGTCTTTTTCGTAATGTTCCACCTCGGCGAAGGCGGCGCGCGCATTGGCGGCGAACTTCACTTCCGCGCCGTAGCCGCGCGTCGCGTCGACGTAATTCCGCGGCGTGCCTTCGGGCATCAGGATCAGCGATCTCAAACCCAGCGCGCGCGCCACGTAGGCGACCGCTTGCGCATGATTGCCTCCGCTCACCGCGACGATCCCGCGCCCGCGCTCTTCCGGCCGCAGGCTCAGCGCCTTGTTGAACGCGCCGCGAACTTTAAACGATCCGGTCTTCTGAAAAATTTCGAGCTTGACGTACACGTTGCAATGCAGACGTTCGCTGAGCGTCGCGCTGGGGGTCAGCGGCGTGCGGCGGATGCAGGGCGCGATGCGCTGCCGCGCCGCCTGGATATGGGACAGCGTCGGGGATTCGGGCATGAACTCTTTAGTGTAAGCCAGCAGACTGGCCGGGCACCCGCCTGCGCGCCGCTCGCGAGCGCACGCTGTCACAGGTCGCGATAGGACGCCAGCTCCACTTGCGCTTCTTGGAGAGCCAGCCGGACTTCGGGCGAAGTGAGCGCGGCGAGCTCGCGCGCGCGGCTCTCTTTCAAGCGCGTGTTGGCCGCGCGCAATTCGTCGGTGCACACGCCCGGGTGACACATGAATTCGGTGGAGCCTGCGGGCAGGGCGCGGATCAGCGCGGCGAGCTCCGGCGCGTCGTAATTTCCGGTGAGCTCGAATCCGGCGAAATAATCGGTGGAGCGGCAATGGTGACGCGCGAGCTCGCGCTCGAAACGCGCGCGAACCACCACCAGGCTTCCGCTGACCGCGCGCGCCAGAGGGCCGGCGCGTTTCGCGTGCATCGGCAGATCGAAGGGACGGCGCACCCAGGGAATCGCGAATTCTTCCGAAATTCGCGCCACCGCGGAAAGCACCGGCGGCAGAAGGTGGGTGTGCTTGTGCGTGTCGAGGTGCGTGGGCGCGATTCCGGCGTCGATGATGCGGCGAACCTGCGCGGCGAGCTCGTCATGGATTTTGATGCGGCCCAGCGCGACGGCGCGCAACAGTTGCGGAACGGTCGCGGGAAATCCGGGTGAGCCGACCAGCACCAGATGGCAGCCGACATCGAGCGTGGGAACCTGTTTCGCCAGC
>JASHWA010000111.1 GCA_030044325.1 Bryobacteraceae bacterium | reverse complement strand
GTCATGCTGCTGATCTTCGGCTGGGCGCTCAGCCTGGACGTCGATCGCATCCCCACTTACGTCTACGACATGAGCCAGACCCCCGAAAGCCGCGACCTGATCCGCGGATTCAGCGGCTCCCGGTATTTCTCCATCAAAGAAAACGTGCACGACTACCGTACCATCGACCAGGCCATCAATTCGCGCGCGTGCCTGCTGGCGGTGGTGATCCCCAAGGATTTTGCGAAATATATCGGGCTGAAGCAGCCCACCGGCGTGCAGCTTCTGCTCGACGGCAGCGATTCCAACACCGCGGCCATCGCGCAGGGCTACGCCGAGGGCGTGGTCGCGGGCTATTCGCAGCAGTTGCAGACGCCCATTCAAACGCAATCGGGCAGCGTCCCTGCCGTGGTGAATCCCCAGGTGCGCGTGTGGTACAACCCCGACCTGCTTTCGAGCAACTTCATCGTTCCCGGCCTCGTCGTCGTCATCGTGATGATCATCGCCGCGAATCTCGGCTCGCTCACCATCGCGCGCGAATGGGAAAACGGGACCATGGAGCAGCTCCTTTCCACGCCCGCGCGGCCCTTCGAGCTGGCCCTCGGAAAGCTGTCCGCCTACTTCGTGGTCGGCGCGGCCGATATGGTGATCGCGCTGGTGGTCGGCGTCTTCGTGTTCGGCGTGCCCATGAAAGGCAGCCTCACGCTGCTGACCGTTTCGAGCGGAATCTTCCTGTTCGGGTCGCTGGGGCTCGGCATCATGGTCTCGGCCATGTTCCGCTCGCAACTGATGGCGTATCAGATGGGGACCCTCATCTCCTTTTTGCCGGCGTTTCTGCTCTCCGGCTTCATTTACCCCATCAGCAACATGCCGCGCGTGATCCAGGTGATTTCTCTCATCGTCCCGGCGCGTTATTTCATGGAAGTGACGCGCGGAATTTTTTTGAAAGGCATCGGCCTCGAGCTGCTGTGGTTCAATTTCCTGCTGCTGGTCGCCTACGCCGGAATCGTCTTTTATTTCGCCGCGCGCAAGCTGCGCCAGAAGGTGGCTTGAGCGTCGAGCGACAGGAGGCATATATGAGACAACGCCTGCGCCGCATCATCCGCAAAGAATTCATCCAGTCCCTGCGCGACCCGCGCATGCGCTCCATGCTGGTGATGCCGCCCCTGATTCAACTCCTCATCTTCGGCTACGCCGCCAGCCTGGACGTCGACAACGCCAAAATCGCCTGGATGGACCAGGATCACACTCCGGAAAGCCGCGATCTGCTGGCCGAATTCCGGGGCTCCCAGCGTTTCGAATTCGCCGGCTTCCCCGACAACGAGCGCGCCATGCAAACCATGATGGACCGCGGCCAGGTGGATGGCGTGGTCCGCGTGCTTCCCGGCTTCGGCCGCGACGTGGAGCGCGGAAGACCGTCCAGCGTGCAGATCCTGATCGACGGCAGCAACTCCAACACCGCCTCCATCATCTCCGGCTATGCGAGCCAGTGCATCGCGCGCTATTCCGGAGACGTCGGTCAAAAACAACAAAAGGCGAAACTGGTTTCCCCCACCGTCGCCTCCGGCGGCGCGGTTGCGATGCAGGTCCCGGTCGTCGCATCGAGCACGCGCGTCTGGTTCAACCCCGACCTGAAGAGCCGCAACTATTTCATCCCCGGCGTCATCGTCAACATCATCACGCTGGTGACCCTGTCGCTCACCGCCATGGCCATCGTGCGCGAGAAAGAGATCGGGACCATGGAGCAGTTGATGGTCACGCCCATCCGCCCCTCCGAGCTGATCATCGGCAAAACCCTGCCCTTCGTGCTGGTGGGCGTCTGGGACATGCTGCTGGTGATGGGCGCCGCGCTGCTCGTCTTCCACGTTCCGTTCCGCGGAAACTTCTGGCTGCTGTTCGGGACCACGCTTCTGTTCCTGCTGACCACGCTCGGCGCGGGATTATTCATCTCCACCGTTTCCAAAACGCAGCAGCAGGCGATGATGGCCACCAGCCTGTTTTTCCAGCCGTTTTTCATGCTGAGCGGATTCACCTTCCCGATCCGCAACATGCCCACGCTCGCCCAGTGGCTGACGTGGCTCAACCCGGTGCGGTATTTCATGGAGATCGTGCGCGGCGTGTTCCTGCAAGGCGCCGGCATCGCGGCGCTGTGGCCGCAGATGATCGCGCTCGCGGTTTTCGGAGTCACCATCCTGTGGCTCAGCGTGCAGCGCTTTCACAAGCATTTGGAATAGCACCGCCCACGCTTCGCGAACTCCGCGAACCGCTACTTCTTCGCCAACACGCCCGATCCGATCGCCACCCGCAGCGGCGCGTGGCGCAGCGTCTCGGAAAACGCCGCGCCATCGCTCGAGGTGCGCACCCAAACCGTCTGCGGCGCGCCTCGCGTGAATTGAATCTCCACCGGAACTTCCGCCGAAAAATCGTCATCCACCGCGGATTGCGTCAGCGTCCCCGATAATCTGATCGCCGGCGCGGTACCCTTCACCGAATATTTCAGCTTCAATGCCGGAATTCCCGAAGAGTAAATCCAGCTATCGAAAAAATTATCCACCGCCTCCGCGGAGAACTTGGGCGGCGCGAATTCCTTCACCAGCCCGCGAAAATCGGCCGTCGAAATCGAGCGGAACTCGTACCGCCGCCGCATTTCCGCAAGCATCCGCAAGAAGCGATCGTCTCCCATCCGCCGCCGCAGCATGTGCAGAATCCACGCCCCTTTTTCGTACGTGATCACCCGCCGCGCGCCCTGGACTCCCGACGAATCCAGCCGGTCGCCCCAGATGATCGGACCCGCCGAATCCATCGTGCGCCCGTCCGAACCCTTTTCGAGCAGGTGATCGCGATACGTATCGAGCACGGCATCCACCGCTTTCAATCCCTTCTTCTGCTCCAGCCACAGCAGCGCGGAATAGTTCGCCAATGCTTCGAGCAGCCACTCATCCTCGTACGCGCTCGCCGAAATCACGTTGCCCCACCACTGGTGCGCCACTTCATGCGCTTCGATCAGCTCGGAAAAGAACACCTGGTGCTCTTCGCCGCGCAGCCCGGGCGGCCGCTGATTTGGATTCAGATAAGCGAGCGTGGAAAGATACACCAGGCCGGGAAATCCCTGCCCGAACGTGCCCGGGATGGGCGAAACCGTCAGCGTCTTGAGCGCCGGCGGCCCGAATTTCGACTTGAAAAATTCGAGTGACGAGCTCACGTCCGCCGCCACCTCGCGCAGCCGCCCGTTCGGATCGGGGGGAAGCTGAATCTGGGCCGCGGGGGGCATTTCCCCCGCCTGCCGCGTCTTGGCCGGCGGCGGAAACTGCGTAATCACCACCGTCGCGCTGGGTTTCGGGATCAGCGCGGATTCCACCGATTTGTTTCCGTACACGTCCACGCGAAATCCCGGCGCGTTGCCCGTCACCTTCTGGTAATCGCCCAGATTGAATCCCTCCATGCGAATCGGCGCGGGCGTGCGCCAGCGCGTGGTGCGCGTTTCCCCCTCGCTCGAATCGCTCACCTGGTCGCCCGCCGTCACCAGCGTCAGGCGCTTGGGATAATGAAACGTCAGGTCGTAGTTGGCCCAGTTTTCGCCGTAGCGCGGATACCAGCTCGACCGCGCCGCCACGAAAAAAACATTGTTTCCCGCCGGAGTGATCACCGCGCCCTCGTGCCCGAACTCGAACTGGTGGATGCTTCCCGCCGCCAGCGGCTCCGGCGCAACCACCAGGAACGCGTTGTTGTCGTCGCCGCGCAGCGCCCGTCCGCGCACCGAATCGTGAGAAAACAGCTCGGCCGGAACGCCGTCGATTTTCGCCGCAGTGACGTGCATCGCATCCGAGATATCGAACGGAAATCCGCGCAGCGGCCGCGCGCCCACCCGGACCGTCACGCGCGTGGTCGCCCCCATCGCGAGATTGTCGTCCAGCGCAGCCTCGATGCGGTAATCCGAAAGCGTGAACCACGGCGCGGGCGCCGGCGCGGCGCCGGTTCTCACGCTGCGCGCGCTGAAACTCGTCCACACGTCGTAATGCGGATGCCCGCCGCGTTCGGTCAACTGCCCCGCTTCGATCTGCGCCCGCGACAGCGGATCGTAAATCACGTCGAAGTCTCCGAGCTGGCGTCCCTGCAATTCCAGAAACAGCATTCCCGGGTTCCCGGCCGGACCCAGCATGTCCACCAGCACCCGCGTTTCGAGGCCCCCGCGAATATTCTCGAGCGCCGGACCCCATCTCTCCGCAAGTGCCGCGCCCACCTCGGGAGCCTTCTTCGTCGAAGCGTCGTCGCGCACGCGCTGGACCAGATCCTGCGCCCCGTTCGTGAAGATCATCATCGCGGCATCGAAGTGCTCGTCCAGGTTCGCCGATTTGGTGAACACCGCAAGCGACTGCCGCTCGCCTCGATCGGGCGGCAGAACAATCACCTCGGCGTCGCCGCCGGCGAGTTCCGCGGTGAACAGCGCCGTCCGCGGCGCGCCTTCGACAGGCTTCGAGAAAATCAGGTAGCCTTCGTTGAGATAGACTTTAACGTCTTCTCTTTGAAACCTCAGGTCGCGGACCCGATAGCATTGATCGGCGTCGAATCCTGCGGCCGCGATCGCTTTCGCCAGATCCGCTGCCGACGGTCCGGCGGCCAAACCGCCACAACAAATCAAGACCAGGCTGAAGCGCCGCACGTTGCTATCAGTGTACCGCCGCGGCCCCTCTCAGATGAACATCTCTTCGTCCGCGGTCGCGTGCACCGGACCGTCGCCGCGCCCGCGCGCCAGGAAATTCAGCGCCGCCCGGATCCCCGCGCTGATCCCCTGAATTTCCCGCAGCGGTTTCATGATGCTGCGATGCACGATCGCCACCGTTTCCTGCGCCCGGTTCATGGTGTCGTCGAGCACCAGCTCGGCGCGATCCATCTGCACCCGCGCCCGCGCCGTCGCGTCCTCCAGGACTTCGTCGACGCGCGCCAGCTGCTTGCGCGTCGAATCGAGCACATCACTGGTCCTCACGCTGATCTCGTGAATCTGCTTGCGGCTCTCCTCCAGCGTTTCGCGCGAGCTCTCCATCAACGCGTCCAGCTTGGGGATCAGCGGCATCACCTTCTCTTCCATCTCGCGCGTCGCTTTGAACACCGCAAACAGCAGCCCCGCCTGTATGCACAGGGCTATGGCCGAAATAAAAACGAACACCGCGAGAATGATCAGCAGACTCTGGTCCATATGCTCCTGTTCCGGGCCCGGTTTGACGCGTTACTCGGTGGGATTGCTGGTCGCGTCCCGGTACGCTTGCCTGCCCGCATCCACTGCCGCGCTCAAATTATCTTTGGTGCGCGAAATCGTCTGTTTGCTGCGCTCGATCGCGTCGGAAGCCTGGCTGCGTAGCTCGGTCGCGCGGCGCTTGGCGTAATCGGCGCCCTCATTCGCTTTGTCGCGGATGATGTTGCGCGTCTCCTCGCCGGATTTGGGCGCGAAAAGCACCCCTACGGCCACTCCCAATCCCAACCCCAGGAAAAAGTACGACAGCTTGTTATCGTCCTCCATCACGTTACTCCTCCTCTTCGAGTCTACTCCAGGCTTCGCTCCATTAGTTTAGACGCGATTTCCGCCCGGAATGCAACCCCATCGCGATACGTTTCGGCTACGCTGATAAACATGGCGCGCGGCGAAAAAAAACCGTTGGATCTCGACGGGCTTACCGCTTATGCCGCCCGCATTCTGTCGGCCCGGGCGCAGTCCTCCTCCGAGCTGCGCGCTAAACTCAAGCGCCGCGCCGCCCGCGCCCAGGACGCCGACCTGGTAATCGCGCGCCTCAAAGACGCCGGCTATCTGAACGACCAGCGCTTCGCCGAATCCTTCGCCACCTGGCGCCGCGATAACGACGGTTTCGGCAAGGCGCGCGTCACGCGCGACCTGCTGAACCGCCGTGTCGCCCCGTCGCTCGCGCGCAGCGCCGCCGACGCAGCCTTCCGCCAGGCGGACGAGAATGCGATGATCGAAAATTTCCTGGCGCGCAAATACCGGGGCAAGAATTTGGGCGCGCTATTGCAGGAACCCAGCAGCCTCGCCGCAGCCTTTCGAAAATTGCGCGCCGCCGGATTCAGCGTGGGAGGTTCGATTCGCGTCCTGAAGCGCTACGCCGCCCAAGCGGATCAACTGGATGACCTGGAAACCGCCGAGGAGCCGTAAATCGCGCCCGTGGCGCACGCACTCGTGCGTGCCGCGTCGGCACTGTCGCCCTCAGCCGTTTACGAAAAACGCGTACGCATAGCGAGCCGCGGCAGCTATGCCGCGGGTAAATTCATGAGTTTCCCCCTCAGCCGTTCACGGAAAACGCGTACGCAAATCCCGCAAACTCCGGATCCCCTCCTGCGCCACGTCCGAATCCGAATCCATCGAGAGCGTCTCCAGATAAGGAAGGCTGTCGCGCCCGCCGGATCGCGCGAGCACCGTCGCCATCTGAATCTTTTCGTCTTTGGTTGCCCCCGTCAGCATCGGATACATCGCCTGCCGCACCTTGGGATCGCGCGCGACCTCCGTCAAAAACGCGACCGACACGCCTCGATACGAGCGGTTGTCGAGCGTGTCGAACAGATACCGCAGCGGGCTGAACTCGGCCGTCTGCGTGTTCCCCAGCGCCACCAGCGCGAAAGCATCGGAAAGCCGCGGGCTCATCTTGTGTTCGTCCGCGAAGGCGTGGTCGAGCGAATCGCGGTCGGCGGGATTGTTCGACCGCCCCAGTCCTTCGGCCGCCGCGGCGCGCAGCGCTTCGTCCTTGTCACCCAGGTAACGCAGAAACGTCGCGTGATCGGCGGGATCGGCGATCATCGCCAGCGCGCTCAGCGCCGCGCGGCGAATCTTGATGTTGCGCGCATTATTGAGCGCGTCGCGTACGTCCGGCGCCGCGGCGCGATTGCGCAGCAGTCCCGTGGTTTCAAGCGCGGCGATCTGAATCCTGTCGTTGAGATCGCGCAGCAGAAACGCAATGCGAGGCGCCGCGGACGGATCCCGGATTTTCTGCACCGCGATCAGCGCTTCATACATCACCACGTCGTCTTTCGAATGCAGCGCCTCCACCAGGTCGGGAATGGCTGCCTGCCCGCGCAATACCCCCACCGCCCTGGCCGCATTGGCCCGCGCATCCACGTTCGCGCCGGATTTCGCCAGCTTGCCGAGCGCGGCGATCACGTCCGGCCGCACACTGATGTAGGCGTCGATCACCTGGTCGTTGGTGCTGTCGCCGAACTTGCCCTTGATCACGTTCCCGGTGCGCTGCAGCGCGCCGCTCATGCCGCTTTTCGCGTAGCCCGGAAGATAGGCGTTCACCAGCCCGTCGGTCGCCCGAATTTCGATCTCGGGATCCGGATCGGCCGTCGCGCGGACCAGCCCATCGATGGTCTTGGGACCTCCGATTTCCACCAGCGCCTTCACCGCCTCGATCCGCACCCCCAGGTCCGGATCGTTCACATACGGCGCCAATTTCGGGATCGCATCGAAACTCTGGTGCGCCAGGTCGTGCACCGCGCGCAAACGCTGTTTCGTATCCAGCTGGCTTTGACTGAACGCGAGGCAGGAAATCGAGAAAAAAAGAAGTGTTTTCACCTTACAAACTCGACCAGAACGCGCTCCGGGATCAGACCGGCCTCATGCCCCAGGTCGAGCAGTTTCTGCGCAGCCTGGGGGACCACTTCGCCGCAATCCACGGTGTGATGGTTGACGTACATGCCCACGAATTTCTCGGCCAGCGCCGGTTCCATGTCGCGGGCAAACTGCATGGCGTAAACCAGGGATTCGTCGCGATGATCGAGAGCGTATTGAATGCTCTCCCGCATCAGCCGGCAGCATTCCGAGGCCAGTTCCGGACTGAGATCGCGGCGCAACGCGTTGGCCCCCAGCGGCAGCGGAAGCTGGTACGTGTTCTTCCACCAGCGCCCCAGGTCGATCACGTTGTGGAAGCCGCCTTTGGAATAGGTGAGCTGCGCTTCGTGTATCACCAGCCCCGCGTCGGCGCGATTCTCGCGCACCGCATCGGGAATGTGATCGAAGGCCACCTCCACCGCCTCGAAATCCGGCTGCATCAGCCGCAGCGTCAGGTACGCCGTGGTGAGTTTCCCCGGAATCGCGATGCGCTTCCCTTTCAGATCGCCCGGCTCCATCGGCCGGCACGCGATCACCATGGGACCGTAGCCGTCGCCCACGCTCGACCCCGACGCCATCAATTTGTATTTGTCCGCCACGAACGGATACGCGTGATAGGAAATCGCAGTCAGCTCGTACTCGCCCGCGCGCGCTTTCTGATTGAGCGTCTGGATGTCGCCGAGCACGTGGCGGAACTGCACTACCTGGGACCGGATTTTCCGTGTCGCCAGCGCATAAAACATGTACGCGTCGTCCGAGTCCGGACTATGCGCGCAGACGATTTCGGCCAATGCGGTGGTCATTCTTTGGGAACGAAACACAATCATAGCAAGCCCGCGGGAATGCCCGCATGAAGAAAAGATGAAGAACCGCCGCGTTCACTCGAAGCAGATCGCAGGCGAAGCGCGCTCGATTGGCGAAGGGGATGCGTCCGCGCGGCTACAGCGATTCCAGCTCCGGACGCAGCGCCGCGAGCGCCAGCTCGAGCGTGGTCAGCACCTGCCGGATTTCCTCGAACTGCCGCGCCCGGCCCAACGCTTCGAGCGTGCGCGCCGCTTCCATCGCCGGCCGCGCTCCGAACGTCGAAACCGAGCCTTTGAGTCCATGCGCCGTGCGTTCGACCCGTTCGGCGTCGCCCCGCGCGATGGCGTCGCGAAGCTCGTCGAGAACCTTGGGATAGTCCTCCACAAACAGCATCGCGATTTCCCGGAGCAGCTCGGCATCCCCGCCGACCCGCGCCAGCGCCACTTCGCGATCCAGATTTTCCGCCGGAAGCATCCGCCCTTTCACCACTTCTCCCGCTTTACTTAAGTATCGGCGGTTCGCCGCGTTTTATGATGGAAAGTTTGAACTCGGTTCAGGTACAATTCGACGCCGGTTTCCTGCTGCACACCCCGGCCAAGGTCGATTCCCGTACGCCGCTGGTACTCGCGCTGCACGGGTACGGGTCCAACCCCGAGGTCATGCTTCGTCTTTCGCTGATGGCGCTGGGCGAAGACTCCATCGTCGCCAGCCTGCGCGCGCCCAATCAGGCCTACGCGTCCGGTAAGCCGGGCATGGACGAAATCGCCTACAACTGGGGCACGCGCCCGCATGCCGCGCTCAACATCCATCTGCATCACTCCATCGTGCGCGCGGTCGCCGCCGAGCTGCGCGGCCGTTTCTCCATTCCTGCCAAGCGAACCATCCTGATGGGATTCTCCCAGCCCGTCGGCCTGAACTACCGCTTCATCGGAACTTTCCCCGGCGAAGCCGGCGGCGTCATCGCCATCTGCGGAGGCGTCCCCAAGGATTGGGAAGAGGACAAGTACTCCCGCGTGGACGCCCCCGTCCTGCATATTTCGCGCTCCGAGGACGAATTTTTTCCCCCCGCGGTCGCCGCCCGTTTCCCCGATCGCCTGAGGCGCCACGCAACCAATGTCGAATTTCACATGCTGCCGGGAGGTCATCGTTTCCCCTCCAAAGCCGGCCCGCTGATTCGAAATTGGCTGGCGCGCTGGTGCGTTGTAAAATAAATGGTGCGCCACGATAGCTCAGTTGGTAGAGCAGCGGTTTCGTAAACCGCAGGTCGTCGGTTCAAGTCCGACTCGTGGCTCCAGAACTTCTCCGCCCGCCCTTCACGACTCAACCCCGCGAGCCGCGCCAGCAATGGCGCGGGTTCTGCCTCTTTCCACGCACACTCGTTAGGGAGCCCGCGCCGAATCTCTTTGACCGGGCGCACAGCTCAAATCTCCAGCTTCCCGCCGAGGATCATCTCCTTCACGCTGAACTCGGCCGAGCGGTACGGAATCCCCGCGCCCGGCACGTACAACTCGAAGGTCACCTTCTTGTCGGCCGCGCTGACCGCGCGCGGGAAAGCGATGCGCAGGTAACGATCCGCCGCAGTCGGCGGGAAATAGCCCGTCATTTTATATTTCTTGCGGCCCACGATCATCACGCTCTGCTCCTGCATGGTGCGTGTCTCCCGGTCGTCTGACAAGGCATCGCCTTTGTTCGGAGTCCCGATCGCCACCACAATCGACGCTGCGCGATTTTCTTGGAGCCATGCGTGATACTCTTCATCCAGCACATCCTCTGGCGCACCGGGCTTCTTTTCGCGGTGCCGCCGGGCCCATTCCGCTTCCGCCTTTTCGATCGGCCCCGCGCTCGCAATCATCACCTGCACCGGCAGCGGTGCGCTTCCCGTTCCCGGCGCCTGCACCATCTGCGCCCAGGGCGAATCGGTGAGCAGCGCGTTCAACTCCGCTTCCGACCAGTCCGCCGGAGCCTTGGTCTCCCAAAATTGCCCCGCAAGCACAACCACAATTGCTAAAAACTTCATAAATTCGCCAGTTGCTCGTAATCGACGTTTCCGCCCGAAAGGATCACGCCCACCCGCCGGATTCCCGCGGGCAATTTGCGGAACAGGACTGCGGCGGCGGAAACCGCGCCGCTCGGCTCCACCACGATTTTCAATCGCAGCATCAGGAATTTCACCGCCGCGCGGATTTCGTCTTCGGAAACCACCAGCATCTGTTCCACGTGCTTGCGCAGGATCGGGAAGGTCAGCTCTCCGGGCGAAGCCGACCGCAGCCCGTCGGCGATGGTCTGCGGCGTGTCGATTTTCACGCGCTCGCCCGCGGCGAACGACAAATACGTGTCGTTGCCCAGCTCCGGTTCGATCCCGAAAACCCGCATGTGCGGCCGCAGATGATGCGCCGCGATCGAGGATCCGGAGCACAACCCTCCGCCGCCGACGCAGACCACCAGCGCATCCAGATCGGGAACTTCTTCGATCAGCTCCTTGGCGGCCGTTCCCTGCCCCGCGATGGTCCAGGGGTGGTCGTAGGGAGGCACCAGCGTCGCGCCGGTTTCCTGCGCGATTTTCGCGCTGATCTCCTCGCGATTGCCTTTGAAGCGGTCGTAATGGACGATTTTCGCGCCGCGCGCCCGCGTGCCTTCCAGCTTCGACCGCGGCGCGTCCTCGGGCATCACCAGCGTCGCCGGAATTCCCGCGAATTGCGCCGCGATCGCCACCGCCTGCGCGTGATTTCCCGAAGAATGCGCGACCACCCCTTTCCCTAAACGGTCCTTGGGAATCGAAAAAATGAAATTCGACGCGCCGCGGATTTTAAACGCTCCGCCTTTCTGGAAATTTTCGCACTTAAAAAAGACGCTCGCGCCCGATTCGGCGTCGAAGCTGGCCGAGCTCATCACGGGCGTGCGTTTGGCGATGGGCCGGATGCGCTCCGCCGCCGCGCGAATGTCGTCGAAAGTGATCTCAGTACCCGGCATGTTTGTTGACGATGTTTTTAAGCGGCTCGCCTTTGACGAAGCGCTCGAAATTTTCGAGGAAGCATTCGACCGCCAGTTCGCGCGAGTTGGGCAGAATATCGGCGCAGTGCGGCGAAACCAGCACATTGTCGAGATCCCACAGCGGCGAAGTTTCCGCAAGCGGCTCGAGGGCGAAGACGTCGAGCGCGGCGCCCCGGATTTTCCTGGTCCTTAACGCTTCGATCAATGCGTTCTCGTCGATCACCGGCCCGCGGCCGACGTTGATCAGCACCGCACTCGGCTTCATCGCCGCAATCTGCTCGGCCCCGATCAGTCCGCGCGTTTCGCGCGTCAGCGGAGCGGTGACCGCGATAAAATCGGCCGCTTCGATGGCGCTCAGGAGATCGTTGGGCTGATGGTTGCGGCGAATGGTCGAGAGCTTCATTCCGAAAGCCGCGGCGCGCTCGCCGACGGCCTGGCCGATGTCGCCGTAACCGATAATCGCCACCGTCTGGCCGTGCAGCTCGGGATGCGCGAACGGTTCCCAGCGGTGCGCTTTCTGATTGCGCAGCAGGCGCGGAAATTCGTAGGTGAAATAGACCATCGCGCCGATCGCCCATTCGCCCAGCGGACGGCCGAACACGCCGCGTCCGTTGGTCATGGGAACGGGGCTCGCGATGATTTCCGGCGAAAGCTGGTTTTCGATGCCCGCGGAAAGCGAATGAATCCAGCGGACGCGCGCGGCGAGCGGGAAGGTTTCCAGAAACGGCCGCGCGTCGCGAAAATCGGCGCTGAGCAGCACGTCGGCTTGAGGCGCGAGCTCGCGCAGGCGCTCGCGGTCGTTGGTGACGATCACGCGAGTCTCGGGCGGCAGGCGGCGCAGAGGCTTTAAATAGGATGCGTCGGCTCCGGCGGTGACGAGAACGGTCAGATTGGGCACAAACTGCTAGGATAGCGCCGCGCGATCCCCTATACTGGTCCTAACATTTCGAATGGCGAAACACGTGCCTGCATTTACCACCACTCTCGGGGCGGTCTACAACACAGATTGCATGGACTTGCTTGGCCGGATCGGATCCCAGCGAGTCGATATGATTTTCGCCGATCCGCCATTCAACCTGGCGAAGGACTACGGGAACGGCAAGGATAAAGACCATCTCGATTCGGGCGAGTACCTGGACTGGTGTTTCGGGTGGATTGACGAGTGCATTCGGGTTCTGAAGCCTGGGGGTGCGATCTTTGTCTATAACATGCCCCGATGGGCATTCCATCTCGCTGCTCACTTCGAACGACGCAAAATGACATTCCGGCATTGGATCGCGGTTTCCATGAAGGGAACCTTCCCGCGCGGCCGAAAGCTTTATCCAGCGCACTATGCGCTGCTGTATTTTACTAAGGGCGACCCTGCGAACTTTAATCGGGTGCGCCTCCCAGTCCCGAAGTGCCGCCATTGCGGCGGGGACGTGAAGGACTACGGCGGGCACCGCAAGTTCCTGAACCCGCTCGGTCTGAATCTGACGGACTTTTGGGACGACACGGCGCCAGCGCGGCATCGGAAATTTAAGGCCAGATGGCACGTCAACGAACTGAAACCGATGATCCCTGCGCGCTGCATCGAAATCTCAACAAACGAGGGGGATATTGTTCTCGACCCGTTCGCGGGTGGCGGCTCGACGTTCGAGGCAGCGCAGCTCCTGAGACGATGCTGGGTCGGCGCGGAGATCGTGGACTGCGAGTTGATCAGAGACCGCTTTGCACGCAATCTGCCCGGGGTAGAGCGATCGAGACCGCCAGCATTCTTATCTGGTATGTTTACCAGTTCGCATCCATGCCCAAGATCGACCACGAGCAGTCGTTCGACGGAGCCGAAGAGCTTATCCAGCGGCTCGGCCTCGACGAACTCCTCAATGAAGTTCGCCGAATCCTGACGTCGTTTTCGCTTTTGGTGGAAGAACGCCGGGACGCAAATAGCGCCAAAGTCGTTCGGTCTCTAATCGACGAGCAGTTTAAGAAAGCCGGCGGTTGGACGCAAAGAAGGTCCGGCGGCGTCGACTGGATCAAGCGACAGGCTATAAACAGCAGGCCTCGGTACATCTGCGTCGGCGTCGAGATCCAGGTTTCGGGTCGGAGCGACATGCTTTCGGTCGACCTAATCCACCTGAGGAAGGAACTACTCCAGGGGAAGATAGATCTAGCCGTCCTTGTTGTGCCGAGCGACAGGCTCGGTAATTTCCTGACAGACCGAGTCGCGAAGCTGTCGGAGGCGAAACGCCATATCGACATGGCGAGAGCCGACGAGATGCCTTTTGTGTTGATGGCAATCGAGCACGATGGACCTGGTCCCGCCCTTCCAAAACAGGCCAAGAGTCCTGCGGGAACAACGCCGATCCCTCGAAGCTGAATGAGCCTTTGTTGACCCCGAATCTCGCGATGTGATAGCTTGGGTTATTCAAGAGACTGTCGGCGAAACACCGTCTCGCGTAGTACCCGTTCCCTAGCACAATCCTTGAATGGAACAGACAATCCAAGCCCTAGGTGGGTTGATGCAGAAGGCCATCCCCACCATTATTCTTTTAATCCTGGTTTTTTGGTACTTCCGGTGGATGCTGTTCGCGCCACTGCGCGACGTTCTCAAGCGGCGCGAGGAGCTGACCGAAGGCGCTCGCCGGGCCGCCGAGAAAAGTCTTGAGCTGGCCGAGGAAAAACATAAAGAGTACGAACAGAAATTCGCCGAAGCCCGCGCCGGGGTGTACCGGCAGCAGGAAGATACGCGGCGGAAATGGCTGGAGGAACACGCCGCGCACCTCGCCGAAGCCCGCAAACGGTCGGAGGAGACCGTGCGCGCAGCCAGGGATCGCATCGCGGCCGAATCGGACCTGGCGCGCGGCAATCTGACCGGCTCGAGCGCGGCGCTCGCCCAGAGCATCGTCTCCACTATCCTCGAACGCCGCGCCGGGAGCGCCCAATGAAGCGCGTCTTCACCGGCCTGCTCCTGTTCTGCGCCGTTCTGAGCGCGCAGGAAACCGAGGCCCCCCACGATTTGACCGGCTGGAAATGGGCGAATTTCATCATCCTGGTCCTGGGGCTGGCCTACCTGACGAGGAAATATCTCCCGCCGGTTTTCCGCTCCCGCAGCGAGGAAATCCAGAAAGGGATTCGCGAAGCGCAGGAGATGAAGCGCGACGCGGAGGCTCGTGCGGCCGAGATGGAGCGGAAGCTCGCCGCGCTGGGCGAGGAGATCGAAAGCTTTCTCGCGCAGGCGCGCTCGGAAATGGAGCAGGAAGGCGCCCGGATTGCCGAAAACACCCGCCGCCAGCTCGACAAGATGCAAAAACAAACCGAGCTCGAAATCGAAACGGCGGGGAAGGTCGCCCAACGGGAGTTGCGCGCCTATGCGGCCAAGCTCGCGCTGGAGCTGGCTGAGGCGCGCATCCGCATCATGCTCGACCCCAAGACCGATGCGGCGCTGGTGGAAGAGTTCGTGCGCGACCTGGAGGCGTCGAGAAACTGATGATCTCCGCGGTGGGTGCGCGCTACGCCAAAGCTCTGCTCGATATCGTCATGGCGCGCGGTTCGAGGCTCGATCCGCACCAGGTGCTGAAGGAACTGCGCGCGATCGAGGATCTGATCGATTCTTCCTCCGCGCTCACCAATGTTCTGCTGTCGCCCGCGGTCTCGCCGGGGCGGAAACGAGCGGTGGTGGGGCGCCTGATCGAGCCTCTGGCCGTCGCCACGCCGGTGCGCAATTTTGTTTTCGTGGTCATCGACCATCGCCGCATCACCGAGCTCGATCAGATGGTGGACGCCTACGAAGAACTGCTCGATCAGCGCCTCGGATTCATCCAGGCGGAAGTGACCAGCGCCTCGCTGCTCGATTCACAACAGCGCGCCGCGCTCGAAGCGGAGCTGTCGCGGCTGGCCAGGAAAAAAGCGAAAGCCGCCTACGCGATCGATCCGGACTTGATCGGCGGCGTAATCGCGCGCGTGGGCTCGATGGTGTATGACGGGAGCGTGCGGGGACAGTTGGAGAGAATGAAGATTAAGCTGCTGAGCGAGTGAGGGGGAAGGGTGGGCGGTGGGGAGTGAGTGGTCAGCCGGCGGCTGACGATACCTGTCGGGTTCGCGGCCAGCGGCGATGCGTTGACACCCGGCGGCGAACCACAAGCTGCTTACCGCGAACCAAAGGACTTTATGGCTACCATACGGGCGGATGAAATCTCGCGCGTGCTGCGCGAGGAGATTGAAAATTACGAAAAAGCGGTAGACGTCGCCGAGACCGGGTCGGTGATCTCGGTGGGCGACGGAATCGCGCGCATTTACGGCCTCGAAAACGTGATGGCCGGCGAGCTGATCGAGTTCAAGAACGGCGTGTCGGGGATCGCCCTGAATCTCGAAGAAGAAGACGTCGGCGCGGTGCTGCTGGGCGATTTTTCCGAAATCAAAGAAGGCGACGAGGTGCGCCGCACCGGCCGCATCATGTCGATTCCGGTGGGCGAAGCCATGATCGGCCGCGTGGTGGACGCCCTGGGCCAGCCGATCGACGGCAAAGGCCCCATCGAAACCAAGACCTACAATCACATCGAGCGGCTGGCGCCCGGCGTGGTCGATCGCCAGCCGGTGAAGGAGCCGCTGCAAACCGGATTGAAGGCCATCGACGCGATGATCCCCATCGGCCGCGGACAGCGCGAGCTGGTGATCGGCGACCGGCAGACCGGAAAAACCACGGTCGCCCTCGATACGATCATCAACCAAAAAGGCGGCGACGTGATCTGCATCTACGTCGCCATCGGGCAGAAGCGCTCCACCGTGGCGCAGGTGGTCAAGACGCTCGAAGAATACGGCGCGATGGATTATTCCATCGTGGTCGCGGCGACGGCATCGGATCCCGCGCCCATGCAGTACCTGGCGCCGTATTCGGGCTGCGCCATCGGCGAATATTTCCGCGATTCTTCGCGCCATGCGCTGTGCGTTTACGACGATCTTTCCAAACACGCCGCGGCGTATCGCGAAATTTCGCTGCTGCTGCGCCGCCCGCCCGGGCGCGAAGCCTATCCGGGCGACGTGTTCTATCTGCACAGCCGGTTACTGGAGCGCGCGGCCAAGCTGTCGAACGAGCTGGGGGGAGGGTCGCTGACCGCGCTGCCGTTTATCGAGACCCAGGCCGGCGACGTCTCCGCTTACATTCCGACCAACGTCATTTCGATCACCGACGGCCAGATTTATTTGATCACCGACCTGTTCAACTCGAACGTGCGTCCGGCGATCGACGTGGGCATTTCGGTGAGCCGCGTCGGCGGCAACGCGCAGATCAAGGCGATGCGGCAGGTCGCCGGAAGCCTGCGCCTGGACCTGGCGCAATATCGCGCGCTGGCGGCGTTCGCGCAGTTCGGATCGGATCTCGACAAGGCGTCGCTGCAGCAGTTGACGCGCGGCAGCCGCATGGTGGAGATCCTCAAGCAGGGCCAATATTCGCCGCTGCCAGTGGAAAAACAGGTTCTGGTTATATACGCGGGCACCAACGGATTTCTGGACGATCTGGCGGTGGAGCAGTGCCGGCCGTTTGAAGAAGGCTTGTATCGCTTTGCCGAGAATGCCCATCCGGGATTGCTGGCGGAGATCGCGCAGAAGAAAAGCCTTGACGATGAGCTGAAATCGCGCATGAACACCGCGATGCGGGAATTCAAAGAGCGCTTCGTCCAGGAGCGCCGGCTCAAGTAAATGCCGTCCCTGATCGATATCCGGCGGCGCATTCGCAGCGTCCGCAACACGCAGCAGATCACCAAGGCCTTGAAGATGATCTCGGCGGCGAAGCTGCGCAAGGCGCAGGATCGCGCGCTGGCCGCGCGGCCCTACGCCTCCATCTTGCAGCAGATGCTGGCAAACGTCGCGCAAGCCGCGCACAGCGATCCGGGCGAGAATCCGCTGCTGGCGGTACGGCCGGAAAACCGCATTCTGCTGATCGTGATCACGGCCGACATGGGCAAGGCGGGCGGCTTCAACGCGAACCTGATTCGCCTGGCGCAGCGCTTCGTCGACGAGCATCGCTCCCAGGATCTGCGGCTCGATCTGGCCGGGAAAAAAGGGCGGGATTACTTCAAAAAGCGCGGCGCGCGCGTGCACGCCGAATTCGTCGATATTTTTCGCCTGGTGCGCTATGAAACCGCCGAGGCCATCGCCAACGGCGTGATCGAGCTGTTTTCGAAGGCGGAGGTGGACGCCGTGTACCTGTTCGGCAACGAGTTCAAGAGCGTGATGGCGTCGCACCTGGTCGCCAAGCGGCTGCTTCCGATCGAGATTCCGCAAGCCGGCGAGCCGGTCGACTATATTTATGAGCAGGCGCCGGCGGAGCTGCTGGGAAGCCTGCTTCCGCGCTACATCAAGGCGCAGATTTATCGCGCGCTGCTCGAATCGTCCGCGGCCGAACACGCCGCGCGCATGACCGCGATGGACGCGGCCAGCTCCAATGCGTCCGACATGATCGATTCCCTCACGCTGTATTTGAATCGCGTGCGGCAGGCGAGCATTACCAAGGAGATTATCGAGGTCGTCAGCGGAGCGGCGGCGCTCGAGTAAGGGAGTGGGTAGTGGGTAGTGGGTAGCGGGTCGACGGCTCGAGGTCGGGCCGAGGGGAGCGGATTTCGTCGACAGACTACAAACCACATACACAAACGAGGGTTTTATGGTTACAGGAAAAGTGATTCAAGTGGCCGGACCGGCCGTCGATATTGAGTTTCCCGAAGGGCAGATTCCCGTTATTCGCACGGCGATCCGGATCACCAGCGCGGGGTTCGATGTTCCCGAACCCATTGACATCGTTTGCGAGGTGGCGCAGCACATCGGCGAAAGCCGCGTGCGCACCATCGCGCTCCAGCCGACCGACGGCCTGGTTCGCGGCATGACCGCGGAAAGCCTGGGCGAGCCGGTGACGGTTCCGGTTGGAAAACAGACGCTCGGACGCGTGCTCAACGTCATCGGCGAACCGGTGGACAAGATGGGACCGGTGAACGCCGACCATCGCTATCCGATTCACCGCCCGGCGCCGCCGTTCGAGGAGCAATCGACCGAACTCGAAATGTTCGAGACCGGCATCAAGGTCATCGATCTTCTGGAGCCGTATTTGAAGGGCGGAAAGATCGGGCTGTTCGGGGGCGCGGGGGTCGGCAAGACGGTCATCATTCAGGAGCTCATCTCCAACCTGGCGACCAAGCACGGCGGCGTGTCGGTTTTCGCCGGCGTGGGCGAGCGCACGCGCGAAGGCAACGACCTGTGGCTCGAATTCCAGGAATCCCACGTCATTGATCCACACGACTGGCGCAAATCCAAGTGCGCGCTGATTTACGGCCAGATGACCGAGCCGCCCGGGGCGCGTCTGCGCGTCGCGCTGACGGCTCTCACCGTCGCCGAATACTTCCGCGACGAAGAGCACCAGGACGTGCTCCTGTTTATCGACAATATTTTCCGCTTCACCCAGGCCGGCTCGGAAGTTTCCGCACTGCTCGGACGCATGCCCAGCGCGGTCGGCTACCAGCCCAATCTGGCCACCGAAATGGGCGACCTTCAGGAGCGCATCACGTCGACCAAATCGGGTTCGATCACTTCGGTGCAGGCGATTTACGTGCCCGCCGACGATTAC
>JASHWA010000110.1 GCA_030044325.1 Bryobacteraceae bacterium | reverse complement strand
TGCTGGCGGCGGCGGTCGTCCTGCCGGTGGCGGTGGTCGAGCTGGCGGCGGCGGTCGTCCTGCCGGTGGCGGCGGTCATCCGGCCGGCGGTGGTGGCGGCCGAAAAGGACGCTAACACAATCTAAGTTCGATTACGTGACCCGAACCTCGGTTCGGGTCACGGTTTTTTCTTGTGCGATCTACGAAATTCGTCCAATAATTCAGCACGCAGAGGGACGGCGGAGTTCACTCCGCGCGGCGCTTTAGCGCCGCTGGTCTCGAGCGGAACTCAAGTCCCGCGCGGACTGTGAGTCCGCCGTCCCAGCCGATGAATAACCCAGGACACCATTGGGCTGTGCCCGTTATTCGCACAGCGCAGTGTGGGGCGGGCTTCAGCCTGCGCGGATTTTTAAATCCGCCCCGCGCGTTGCTGCCGGAGAGTGAGCCGACTGAAATCGGCGCGCAGGTTGAAACCTGCCCCACAACGCCTAAAGAAATGACCGGGACGGTCCACCAGTGCGAAATCGGGGGTGTGCGGCGGACGCGCCAAACGTCAGGACTTTTTGGCGGCCGAGACCTGGTCCGGGCCCACGCGGCCAGCCTCGATCTGGGCGATGTAATAATTCTCGGCGCCGATCGGCGCGCCGGCCATGCGGCGCATCATGGCGAGCTGGCCCACGTGCGTCAGCGCGTCGGCGATGGGACCTTGCAACAGGCGTTCGAGGGGCGCCTCAAGCGGTTCATCCGACGCGAGCACGAGATCGATGGCGGCGAGGCCGTCGTAGAACCGGCGCGATTCGTGCTCCCAGCCCTGCGGCTGGGAGACGCGCCATTCGCGCGAGCCGCGCATCATGCGCAGCGTCCAATCGAACAGGTCGCCGAGGTGGGCGAGCAGTTGAACGGGCGTCTTTCCCGTTCCATCGAAACCGGCGAATCCATCCGGCGCATCGCGCAGCGTTTTTCCGCCGCGATAGGCGAGGGTGGCGATGGTGTGACGGAATAGTTCGCGATCGGTCATGAATTCAGTGTATGACGTTGCGCAACACTGCGGCACAATCGCGAACGCTTACTGCGGCTGCTTCTTATCGATCGGAGGGTCGGTGGGGCGCAGCAGCGTAGGCGCTTTTTTCTTGTTCACCTGCTGGGTGTCTTTTTTGGCCGCGTCCTTTTTCTCGTCCGGGGTCATCAGAGCCTCGCGCTCGGCTTTCTCCTTTTTATCGTGCTCCGCGACCTCGGCGGCGCGCTCGCCCACGTCCTGGCGCGACAGATCGTAGCTGTCCTGGGTGGTATCGAGCGCATTTGTCAGCACGAAATCGTAGCGCGCCACGTCCTTGGGCTGCGACGTGTTGATCTTCTGAAGTTTTTCGAGCATCTCTCTTTCGGCCGAGACGAGTGCGTTCATTCCGGGCTTGATGTCCATTTTGCGATGCAGCGCATCGTCGGCCACGGTGTCGATGGCGTCGATGATATTTCCGTAGTCTTCGAGCAGATCGTGAATCATTGCGCTGCGGCCGGGCTTGTCCTTGGAAAGAAGCTGATCCACCTGGTCCAGGCGCTGGCGCGCGAAATGGATGTAGAGCTTGATGCGGGCGTTGGGCTCCTGAATGTCGCGGATCTGGTCGGCTTCGTCGCTGGTGAGGAAATCGCGGTCCTGCGCGCAAGCGGGAAGCGCGCAGACAATGACGAATAAGATCGCGGAAATTCGCATAACAACCTCTATTTCTTTTTCATGATCCCATTCAGCAGATTATCATTCACCGCGGCCACCCGGTCGCGGATTTTATCGATTTGCGGCTGGTCCGTGTAATCGACCATCTGGCGAAAACCGTTCAGGCGGCGGAGCAGCTCGCGCGTGCGCTGTTCAGCTTTCTTGAATCCTTTGTCGTGGCGCGGATTTTTGACGCTCGCCGAAAGCGATTCATAGGCGAGATCCACCGAATCGGCGACGGCGGTGAGCGCGACCTGCATTTTCGCGCTTTCGCCGGCTTTGTAGGCGTCCTCGGCTTCATCGATCGCGTCGTTGGCGTTTTCAAGCGCCAGCTCGCTGCGGCGCTCGGGATTGGGCTCGTCGCGAATGGTCTTGAGGTCGAGCGTAGAGGCGCCGAGCGCCAATAAGATGATCAGCGAATACAGCATCCTGTCACCGTTGCTCGAAAAAGGGGACACCGCGTCCCTATCCTCGCGGCAATCAACGCGCTCCATGACTGTCGCGCCTCAATCCGCGCGAGCCATCGTGCGACGGCGCCTTTTTCGAGAGTCATTATTGCCGCCTCAACTCGTCCTGAATGATTCGCGAGCGCTGGCGCGCCTGAAACTCTTCATTCGGATTCTTGCCGTTACTATTTTCCAGGAAAAGTTTGTAGTTCGCCAGCGCTTCCTTGAGCTGGTGCAGATGATCGTAGGAGATGGCGCGCAAAAAATAATGCGCGGGAGTTTCGCCGCCAAGCGCGCGCACCCGGTCGAGCGCCGCGAGCGCCTGCGGATATTGCTGCGCGGTCACCAGCACGCCGGTCAGCTCATTCCATGGCTGAACGTCGTTGGGCTTCAGCTTCGACGCGGCGAGAAACTGCTGCTGGGCATCGGAAAACCTGCGCTGATCGCGCAGGAGCCGGCCGTAGTACATGCGCAGATCGAAATCGCCGGGCTGCGAAGCGAGCGCCTGCTCCACCAGCGGGACCGCCTTTTCCGGATGCCCGCTTTTCGCGTAAGCCTGCGCGAGCGCGACGCGATTGGCCGCGGTGGGCGATTTCGCGACGGCCGTTTCGAGCGCGGGAATCGCATCGCGCGCATCGCCGGATTCCGCAAGCAGCGCGCCCATGCGTTCCTGCGCCCCGGGGTCCGCGGGAAATTCCCGATAAATTGCAATTGCGGCCGCGCTCTGATGCGCCTGCTCGTAAAGCTCTGCGAGATGCAGCAGGCTGGGTTTGTAGGCCGGATCGATTTCGGCAGCCTTGCGATAATGCGGCTCGGCTTCGGCGAGGCGATTCGAGCGCGCGAACGATTCGGCCAATCCGAGCTCGGCCGGCGCCGAGGCGGCATTCAACGCGATCGCGGCGGTAAACGCGGGCTGCGCCCGATCCGCATCGCCGTGATCGAGCAGCGCTTGCGCGTAATAGTATGCCGGGCGAAACTCTTTCGGCTTCTGTTCGGTGGCCTTTTGAAGCAGCGGCAGCGCGGAGGCGGGATCTTTCATGCGCAGAAGGCAGATCCCCTCGTTCAATTCGGCTTCGTAAAGCTCCGGCTTCAATTCGAGCGTGGATTTGTACTCGGCGACCGCTTCGGCGTCCTTCCCCAGCAGGCTATAGGCGAGCGCAAGCTGAAAGTGCGCGGCGTAATCCTTGGGATCGGCGGCGACCGCTTGGGTGAACAGATCGACGGCCGCCTGGTATTGCCTCGCGTCGAGCGCTTTGGTTCCCTCGGCCTGATAATCGGGCGCCTGGGCGACGAGGAGCACGAGAAAAAACCACATGACTCTGTTTCGATTTTATCGGGTTAGTGGTTAGCGGTTGGTGGCTGGTGGTTAGCGGCTGGTGGTTGGTGGTTGGTGGTTGGTGGGTGGCGGTTGGTGGGTAGCGGTTGGTGGGTAGCGGTTGGTGGTTGGTCGTCGGTTCTGTGCGAGAGGAGCATTACCCACAGCCGACGACAAACCACAAACCACAGACCGCAAACTCTCAACCACAAACTCATCGCGTCAAATACACGCTGAACCGGGTCGCGTCGCGGAAGCCCATCGTCTTATATAGGTTGTAGCCGGCCTCGGTCGATTGCAGCACCAGGCGCGAAAGGCCGGTTTGCGCCGCCGTCTGCGACGCGGCCGCGCGCAGCAGCGCTTCTCCGTATCCTCTTCGCCGGGAGTCCGGCACGGTGGCGAGCGAGTACACTCCGATCGCGTCCGCCGCGGCGACCATCGCAACGATCGCGACCAATTCCGCACCGGCGTAAGCCACGAATCCCTGGTATTCGCCGTCCCAGGCGCCGGCGCGCGAATACACCGCCTTTGCGACCATGTACGGAATGTCGAAGGAAAGCGAGGTCAGCTCGGTGAACGCCTTGCGCGACTTGGGATCGTTCACGCGGCGGAATTCGATCGGCGGCAGCGGGCGAACGGGCGGAAGCAGGCGATCGGCGATCATCCCGGGAGGATTGGAAATCGTGCGCAGGCCGAATTTTGCGAAGACTTCGCGCGCGTGCCGGCGCAGCGCGGGATCGAGCAGATCCTCGCACACCCACACCGACCAGCGGAGGGTGCGCTCGCGAAAAAATCGCGCCATGGCGTGGAGACGGGCTTCGAGCTCGTTTCCGCTCACCGGACGCGTCAGCAGCGCGATATTGAAAACCCCGTAATCGAGCCCGGAATACATGGCGACGGCGCCGTCGAGCTCGCAGATTTCGCCGGAGCCGGTGGCGTTTCCGAAGAAGCGCATGGCGGCGCGCAGATTTTCGTCAATGATGAGGAAATCGGCCATTTAGAGAATGGTGACGGGGTCGACGTCGATGGCGAGCGTGGCCGGATTCCATTTTTCCGCCGCGGCGAAGCGCTGCAACTCGCGCAGGGTCTGATTGAGCAGCTTGCGGCTTGAGGATTTTAGCAGCATCTGATAACGATACTCGTTTTTGATGCGCGCGAGCGCGGCGGCCGCGGGCCCCAGAACTTTCAGGCCTGGGGGCGGCGGCTGAAGCAGGCGGCCGAGCGCGGCGCTGCGCGTGAGCGCTTCCTCTTCCTGGGCCGCGCGAACCACCACGCTCGCCAGCGCGGCGTAGGGCGGATACGACATCATGCGGCGAAACTCGATTTCTTTGGCGTAAAACGCTTCGTAGTCCTGTGCGGCCGCGAAGCGGATGGCGTAATGGTCGGGATTGATGGTCTGAATGAGCACGATGCCCGGCGTTTCGCCGCGGCCCGCCCGCCCGGCGGCCTGGGTGAGCAGCTGAAAGGTCCGCTCGGCCGCGCGAAAATCGGGAAGGCCCAGGCCGATATCCGCGCTGACCACGCCCACCAGCGTGACGTTGGGAATATCGTGGCCCTTGGCGATCATCTGCGTGCCGACCAGAATGTCGTAATCGCCCGCGCGAAACGCGGAGAGGATGGTTTCATAATCGCGCTTGCCGCCCACGGTATCGCGATCGAGCCGGGCGATGCGCGCTTTGGGAAACGCACCGTGCAGCTCATCTTCGACGCGCTCCGAACCGAGGCCGATGAACTGCATGAAGTCGCTCTCGCATTGGGGGCAGCGGTCGGGGACCTTGGCCGACCAGTTGCAGTAATGGCACAGCATGCGCCGGTCGCGGCGATGGTACGTCATGGTGACGGAACAGTTGCGGCATTGAACGCGCTCGCCGCAGGCGCGGCAGGCGACGAAGCTTGAAAATCCGCGGCGATTGAGCAGCAGCATGGCCTGCTCGCCGTTTTCGAGGCGCGCGGTGACGGCTTCGACGAGATCGCGAGAGAAGGTCGCCTGCTTGCGTGTTTCGAGAAATTCCTCGCGCATGTCGATCAATTGGACCTTCGGCAGCGGGCGCTTTTCAATGCGCTCCGGCAAAAGCAGGCGCTGATATTTTCCGCGATCGGCGTTGTAGCGGCTTTCCAGGCTGGGCGTGGCGGAGCCGAGCACCACCACCGCGCCGGCGTCGCGCGCGCGGACGATGGCCACGTCGCGGCCGTGATAACGCGGCGTTTCCTGCTGTTTGTAGCTCTGATCGTGCTCCTCGTCGACCACGATCAAGCCCAGGTTCCGCACCGGCGCGAAAATCCCAGAGCGCGTCGCGACGACCACCCCCGCTTCGCCCGCGCGAATGCGGCGCCACTGCTGGGCGCGCTCGGAGTCGTGAAACGCGGAATGCAGAATCGCGACGCGTTCGCCGAAACGCTCAAAAAACTGCGCGGCGACCGCGGGCGTCAAGCCGATTTCGGGAACCAGCATGATCGCGCTGCGCCCCTCGGCGAGCGCCGCATCGATGGCGCGCAGATACACTTCGGTCTTTCCCGATCCCGTCACGCCTTGCAACAAAAATGTCTCGAATTGTTTCGCCTCGATGGCGGCGCGGATTTTGTCGAACGCCTCCTGCTGATGCGGGTTGAGCACCCGCGGCGCGTCCGGCGCGGCGGCGGAGGCGTGAAGCGGTTGGAGCGCGAGTTTCGCCAGGCCGCGGCGCGCAAGCGACCGGGCCGCGCGTCCGGATCTGGGGATCACGGTTTCCAGTTCGGCGAGGTTATGCGTTCCCGGGTGCAGTTCGAGGTAGGAAAGCAGCTCGCGCTCGATTTTGGGGATTGTTCCGGTCGCGCGCGCGAGAAATTCGACGCGCAGCCGCGCCGAGGACGCGCGCAAGGGATCGCGCTCGGCCGCGACATCTTCGGCCGCGATGAAGCCGCGTTTTTCAAGCGAGCGCAGCGCGTGGGCCGCCTTTTCGATCTTGCGCGCCAGGTAGGCGCCGGAAAGCGGACGCGCGTCGAGCATGCGCAGAATCTCGGAAGCCGGGTCGGCGCCGTTTTCGGAAAGATGAAGCTGGCGCGCCGCGTCGCGCCCGCCGGGCGTCAGCGAATAAATTTTCCCGCGCCGGATTTCGCCCGCCAGCGGCGTCATCGCGCGCAGAGTCTCGCCGAGCGGCGCGCAATAATACGACGCGATCCAGCGGCCGAGATTCAGCAGCTCGTCGTTGAGCGCGGGCTCCTCATCGAGCAGACGCAGCGCTTCGCGCGCCGCCGCGGCGGGATGTTCGTCATGCGTGCGCACCACCACGCCGGCGAGCTTTCGCGCGCCGAACGGCACCAGCACGCGGCAGCCGGTCCGCACGCGATGCCGCAGCGTTTCGGGCAGCGCGTAGGTGAACGGCTGGTCGAGCGGAACGGGCAGGCTGACGTCGCAATAGGCGGGCATTATTCTCCGCTCTGTTGCAGGAGCTTGGCCACCAGCGCGGTCCAGCCGGTCTGATGGCTCGCGCCGATGCCGGCGCCGTTGTCGCCGTGAAAATATTCGTAAAAGAGCAAATAATCTTTGAAATTCGGATCTTTTTGCAGCTTATTCACTCCGCCATAAACCGGACGTTCGCCGTCTCCGTTGCGCAGAAAAATACGCGAAAGGCGGCGCGATAGCTCGGCCGCGATTTCGCCCAGGTCCATCTCGATGCCGGAACCGGTGGGAAACTCCATTTTCATCTCGTCGCCGAAATAATAGTGATAGCGCTGCAAGGATTCGATCAAAAGATAGTTCACCGGAAACCACACCGGCCCGCGCCAATTGGAATTTCCGCCGAAATGCGGGAAACGCGACTCCGCCGGTTCGTAGCCGACTCCGTAATCCTGCCCGTCGAGTTTCAGATAGAACGGATTCTGCGCGTGGAACCGGGATAATGACCGCACCCCGTGGGGCGACAAGAATTCGCTTTCATCGAGCATGCGCCGGAGCACACACACCAGACGTTGGCGCGTCACCAGGCTGAGCAGGCGCCGCGAGGCCACGCCTTCGTGCGAAAGCGAGGCCACGTTCGCGGCCAGGTCCGGACGGTGCTCGATGAACCATTCCATGCGGCCGCGGAAACCGTCGAGCTGCGCGATGACTTCCGGCTCGATGGTGTCCACCGCGAACAGCGGGATAAGGCCCACCATCGAGCGCACGCGCAGCCGCAGGCAGCGTCCGTCGGGCATGCGGAAACGGTCGTAGAAAAAATCATCGATTTCGTCCCACAGCCCGAGATCGCCGTCGCCGCTCATCGCGTGCGCGATATACAAAAAATGTTCGAAGAATTTGCTGGCGATATCCTCATAAATGCGATCGACTTTGGCGGCTAACTCCAGCGCGATTTTGAGCATGTTGAGGCAGAACATCGCCATCCAGCTGGTGGCGTCGGATTGCTCCAGCAGTCCGCCCTCGGGCAGGGGTTTGCTGCGGTCGAAAATCCCGATATTGTCGAGCCCCAGAAATCCGCCCTCGAAAATGTTGTTGCCCTCGGAATCCTTGCGGTTCACCCACCAGGTGAAATTCATCAGCAATTTGTGGAACACGCTTTCGAGGAACTCGTAATCCGGCTGCCCCGCGAGCTTGCGGTCGATCTGAAAAACGCGCCAGCACGCCCAGGCATGCACCGGGGGATTGACGTCGCCGAAGTTCCATTCGTAGGCGGGAAGCTGGCCGTTGGGATGCATGTACCACTCGCGCAGAAACAGGCGCAACTGGGTCTTGGCGAAATCGGGATCGAGCAGGGCGAAGGGGATCATGTGAAACGCGAGGTCCCAGGCGGCGTACCAGGGATACTCCCAGGTGTCCGGCATGGAGACGACGTCTTCATTGAAGAGATGAACCCACTGGGCGTTGCGGCAGTCGGCACGGCAGGGCGGCGGAACGGGCTCGCCCGGATCTCCTTTGATCCAGCGCTCCACCACCATGTTGTAAAATTGCTTGGACCACAGCAGGCCGGCGAATGCCTGGCGCTGCACACGCCTGGCATCGGCTGAAAGGGCCGCGGGAGCGAAGCTGTAGAATTCGTCGGCTTCGGCGAGGCGGGTCGCGACCATGCCGTCGAAATCACGAATCAGACGCGTCGAATCGGTGCGCGCGGTGAGACGCATGCGGATGACTTCGGTTTGTCCGGGCGCGAGATCGAAGCGATACCAGGCGCAGGCCTTGGTGCCGCGCCCGGCCGGATTCACCGCGGCGGCGCTCGCGTGAACCACGCGCTGGTGAAACGCATCCTTGGTATAGCGCGCATCGCCCGACGCCCATAAGGCGCGGGTATTCGAATCGTTTTCGGTGAACAGAAGCGGCGGACGCCCGTCACAGGTGAAGCGGTAGGCGCCGAGCTTCGGGTGATCGATCCCGATTGCGCCATCCCGTGCGGTGAGCGACGGCCGCTCGTTCGAGCCCGACCACGTCCAGGTATTACGAAACCACAGTGTCGGCAGGACGTCGAGCGGGGCGGGATCGGGACCGCGATTGGTCACGGTGATGCGAATGAGAATATCGTCCGGATCGGCTTTGGCGTATTCGATGAAGATATCGAAATAACGATTGTTTTCGAAAATTCCGGTGTCGATCAGCTCGTATTCGGGCTCGTCGCGGGTGCGGCCGCGGTTCGCTTCGATGAGCTGCTCATAAGGGAACGCGGCCTGCGGGTATTTGTACAGCGCCTTCATGTAGGAGTGGGTGGGCGTGCCGTCGAGGTAGTAATACAGCTCTTTCACATCCTCGCCGTGATTTCCCTGGTGATTTGAAAGCCCGAAGAGGCGCTCCTTGAGGATGGGATCGCGGCCGTTCCAGAAAACCGGGGCGAAACATAATCGCTGATGATTGTCGCAGAAGCCGGCGATGCCATCTTCGCCCCAGCGGAAGGCGCGCAGGTGGGCGTGTTCGAAGGGAAAATATTCCCACGCGGTTCCGTCGGGCGAATAATCCTCGCGAACGGTGCCCCAGGCGCGTTCGCTCAGGTAGGGTCCCCAGCGGCGCCAGTGGACCTCGCGCCGTCCGGCGGCGACCAGGCGGCGTTTTTCGGCGTCCATAAAATTTCAGTTTAGCCCGCGAACCGGCGCGGGTGAATGAGGATCGCCCATCGCGATATGATGAGGACCGATATGAAGCTCTCGATCCGTTGCGCCGTTGTCC
Organism: Bryobacteraceae bacterium; assembly: GCA_030044325.1. Classification (GTDB taxonomy): domain Bacteria; phylum Acidobacteriota; class Terriglobia; order Bryobacterales; family Bryobacteraceae; genus Palsa-187. Next base: position 276 of record JASHWA010000110.1, on the reverse strand, counting down.
TCGTCGCGTTCTCTGTTCTCGCTCTCGCGCAAAACTTCAAAACAGCGATGTGGAGCGGAATGCGCTACCGCCTGATCGGTCCGTACCGCGGCGGACGCGTGACCGCGGTGACCGGCGTTCCTTCGCAGCCGTTTACTTTTTATATGGGATCGACCGGCGGAGGCGTGTGGAAAACCACCGACGCCGGGCACACCTGGAACAACGTAAGCGACGGATTTTTTGCCGCCGCGTCGATGGGAGCGCTGGACGTTTCGCTATCGAATCCGGACGTGGTCT
>JASHWA010000109.1 GCA_030044325.1 Bryobacteraceae bacterium | reverse complement strand
GTTTTTTGAGCCCGGTCGCTCAGAAGAGACATCGTGCCGCTCCGATATTATTTTACTTTAGCGCGGCCGAGCGGGCGGCCGATTGCCCGCGGCATGACTGCCGCGGCTCGCCGAATCGTTGCGGATGCGACAATAAAGCAAATGGTGATGGACGGCATCTACTACGCGGTAGCGCTCGCGGCGGGCGGGGCGATGGTCAATTTTCTCGCGCCTTGGCCGTTCGCCGTCCCGTTGTACATTCTGGCGGGGTTTTGTTTGTACTTTTTCCGCGATCCGGAGCGCGAAATTCCGCAAGGCGCGGTAGCCGTTGCGCCGGCCGATGGCAAGGTGGTCGCGATCGTGCCCGATTCGGCGGGCGCCCATCGGATCAGCATTTTCCTGAATATTTTCGACGTTCACGTGAACCGCGCGCCGATCGGCGGAAAAATCATGTGCGTGAAGTATCAAAAGGGCGAGTTCCTGGTGGCCAGCAAGGAAGCGGCGAGCCAGGCGAACGAGCAGAACGCGATCACCATCGAAGGCAACGGATCGCGCGTGGTATTCAAGCAGATCGCGGGGCTGATTGCGCGGCGCATCGTGTGTTACAAAAAGCCGGGCGACATGGTGGAGGCGGGCGAGCGCGTGGGGCTGATCAAGTTCGGCTCGCGCGCCGATGTTTTGGTTGGCCCCGAATGGGAAGTTGCAGTTGGGGTGGGCGAGCGCGTGACGGCGGGATCGAGCGTGATCGCCCGAAGGAGGCCGGATTGAGTCTGCGAGACCGGTTAATCGACCCTCGGTCGCCCGAGCGGCGTCCGCGGCGCTCGGCCTACGCGCTTCCGACGCTGTTCACCGCGGCCAATATTTTTCTGGGGTTCTATGCGCTGCTGCGGGTGTTTGAAGGCGCGATCGCGGTGGCGATGAAATCGGCCGACGCGGCGCGCCATTTTACGTTCGCGGCGATGGCCATCGGGGGCGCCGTGTTTTTCGACGGCCTGGACGGGCGCATCGCGCGCATGACCAACACGGCCAGCGATTTCGGGCGCGAACTCGATTCGCTGGCCGACGTGATCACTTTCGGGATCGCGCCGGCGGCGATGGCGTTCGCCTGGGGCGTGTATTTCGTGCCGGCGTTCGATCTGATCCACATCGACCGTTTCCGCCTGATCGGATACTTTGTGTCGTTCATGTTCCTGCTGTGCGGCGCGGCGCGGCTGGCGCGCTTCAATATTCAAAAAAATCCGGTGCCCAAAAATCCGGGCCGGCCCGACCGGAAATATTTCGTCGGGCTTCCCATTCCGGCCGCAGCCGGGCTGCTGGCGAGCATCGTGTATGCAACCGACGGCGCGCCGATCACGTCCTGGATACTTTGCGCGGGGTGGCTGGCGCTGGTGGGGCTGCTGGCGTTCCTGATGGTGAGCACGTGGCGCTATCCGAGTTTCAAGGACCTGACGCTCATGCGCCCGCGCTCACCGCTGATTCTGGTTCTGCTCGGCGGATTTATTTTTCTGATGGTGTACGCGTCTCAACCGCTGCTGCTGGGGATGGCCTCGGCTTACGTTTTGAGCGGAATCCTGATCCGCATCGGCGGGATTATCCGGCGCAGATTCCGTCCCGCGCCGCCGCACGAAGCGGAGCACCAGGTTGGCTGAGGAACGCCCGACGGTTGCGGTGATCGGCGGCGACACGCTGGTGGCGCGCGAGATTCGCGAGCTGCTCGCGGAGGGCGCACGGGCGCCGCGCGTGCAGCTCATCTCGGCGGCGGCGGACGGTTCGGCGCTGTTGAGTGAACAGGAAGAGGAAGCGATCGTGATGGCGCCGCTCGCGGCGGAGAATCTGGAAGGATCGAGGGTCGCGTTTCTGGCCGGTTCGGCAGCCTCCAGCCGGCGCACGCTCAAAATGAACCCGAGCGGCGGACCGGCGCTGATCGATCTTTCGGGCGCGCTCGAAGATCAGCCGCAGGCGCGGCTGCGCGCGCCGTCGGCCGAAGCGTCGCGGCCTGCTCCGTCGCCGGTGCAGGTGATCGCACATCCGGCGGCGATCGCGATTACGAAATTGCTGGCCACGCTGGCGCGCCGTGCGAAAATCCGGCGGGCGATCGTACACGTGTTCGAGCCGGCGAGCGAGCGCGGCCAGCGCGGGCTCGACGAGCTGCAGCAGCAGACCGTGGCGGTGCTTTCGTTTCAGAAATTGAAGCGCGACGTGTTCGATGCGCAGCTCGGGTTCAATATGCTGGCGCGCTACGGCGAAGAAGCGGAAGAAGCGCTCGAATGGATCGAGCAGCGGCTGGAGCGGCACCTGGCGTCGCTCGTCGCAGGTTATCCGGATGTTCCCATGCCGTCGATCCGGCTGATTCAGGCGCCCGTGTTTCACGGCCACAGTTTTTCGGTGTGGGTCGAATTCGAGGAAAATCCGGGCGTGGAGGAGATCGCCCGCGCGCTTTCGGAAGCCGGCTTCGACGTGCGCGCGGAGGAGCCGCCGAATAACGTCGGCATGGCGGGGCAGAGCGGGCTGAGCGTGGGCTCGATCGCGGAAGATCACAATTATCCGCGCGCGTGCTGGTTGTGGATGGTGGCCGACAACATCCGGCTGGCCGCGGAAAACGCGGTAGCGGTGGCGCGGGAGTGGTTATGAGAATTGCGGCAGCCGCGCTTGCGGCGCTGCTCGCCTCGTGCGGATATCACGTTGCCGGGCATTCGGACCTGCTGCCCAAAACGATCCACACGGTTTGCATTCCGGCGTTTCAGAATGCGACGATCCGCTACAAAATGACCGATCACCTGCCGGAGGCGATCTCGCGCGAGCTGATTGCGCGCACGCACTACAAAATCGTCGCGAATCCCAGCGATGCCGACGCCGTGCTCAACGGCACGGTGCTGAACTATTTTTCCGGCGCGACCATCGCCGACCCGACCACCGGCCGCGCGACCGCGGTGGATGTTCACCTGATCCTGAAAATCACGTTCACGGAGCGCGCCACCGGGAAAGTGCTGTTCACGCGTCCCAGTATGGACGTGCGCGAGCGCTATGAGGTCGCGGTGGATCAGCTCACCTATCTCGATGAGAGCGATCTGGCGCTGGACCGCATCGCGCGGCAGGCGGCGGGGACCATCGTGACGGCGATTCTCGACAATTTCTGATGACGCCCGAAGCGTTTTTCGACCGCCTGCAAAGATCCGGACCCGCGCCGGCGTATCTTTTTCTCGGATCGGAAGGGTACCATCGCGACCGCGCGCGCCGGGCGCTGATCGACGCGGTTTTGCCGGCCGAGGAGCGGGAGACCGGATTCACGCGGCACGATCTGGGAGAGGTTTCGCTGGCCGAAGCGCTGGATGACGCGCGGTCGCTGTCGCTGTTTGCGGCGCGCCGCGTGATCTGGATGGCGAGCGCGGAATCCGCGGTCCCGCGCACGGAATCGGAGGAAGGCGAGGGCGCGCTCGGATCGTATTTGCGCGAGCCGTCGCCGGGAACGACGATCGTCATCGAATCCAGCCGCTGGGACTTCGAGGGCGAGGACAAACCCAAGCTCGAGCGCGTGCAGAAATTCTTCGCCGCGGTGCCGATGCAGGTGGAATTCCGGCAGTTCACGCCGGAAGCCGCGCGCGCGATGGCGCAGACGCTGGCGAAGCAGGCGGGGCTACAAATCGGGCTCGCGGAGCTGGGCTTATTGCTCGAAGCAACGGCGGGCGAGGTGGCACGCATCGCGGTCGAGATCGAGAAATTGGGGGTGTTTGCGGCGGGGCGTAAAGTTACGGCGGAGGACATCGCCGCGCTGGTTCCGGACGCGCAATCGAGCACCATTTTCGCGCTGGTGAACGCACTGGGCGCGCGGGACCGCACGCGGGCGCTCGAAATTCTGGACACGCTGACGCGCCAAGGCGAATACATGCCGCTCGCGCTGACCTTTCTCGGAACGCAATTCCGGATGGCGCTGGCCGCGCGCGAAGCGAACCTGCGCGGAGCCGGAGCGATTCAAGCGCATTTCAACAAAATCGGCGCGCGCATCTGGCCGGAGCGGGCGCGGCAGATCGAGCACGCGGCGCAGGCGTTTTCGAGATCGAAGCTGGAACGCGCGGTGGCCAAATTGTTTGAAACGGACCGGGCTCTTCGCGATGCTCGTCCGGACGACCGCATCGTGATGGAAGAGATGATTCTGGAGTTGACCGCGTAGGGTTGCGGGACAACGCGCTCTATTACCGGCGCGCGTCAGGCGTTCGCGGTGAGTTTACGCAGGCGCAGCGTGAGCCGGCTTTTGTAGCGCGCGGCGGTGTTCTTCTTGATGATGCCCCATTTGGCCGCGCGATCGACGAGGGAAAACGTTTTGGGCACGATTTCCGCGGCGCCTTTGGCGTCCTTGGCGTCGAGCAGCCGGCGCATCGCCCGGATCTGATGACGCAGGCGCGTTTTGCGAGTCCGGTTCACCTCGGTCTTCCGTTCGGTCATGCGCACGCGCTTGAGCGCAGATACAGTGTTTGCCATTCGAACTCCCAGGATATCGCAGGGCGGCGGGCAGGGTCAAACGGCCTCCACGCGCGCCGCTCGGTGTCTCTGAGCCACGGCAGAGCTCAGGCGCCCTGAACTAGCCCGGGGTTGGGGTTCTGTGCCATAATCCCGCTTATGGGAGGAAAACGGACGCGTTTTGCGCGCGTTGCGACGGCATTTTTCATCGCTTTTTTGACCGCCGCGGCAGCGCAGGACACGGCCGAAATTCTTGAGCGCCACAGAAATCTCGGCAAGGCGTTTTATGAAAACCCGACCACGCAGAGCGAAGCGATCGCGGAGTTCAAGAAAGCGCTGGATCTCGCTCCCCATTCCATCCCCGAAAAGCTGAACTACGCGCTCGCGTTGTTGCGAGGCGGCCGCACGGCCGAAGCCATCGCGCTGCTCAAAGAGGTGCAGCGCCTCGATGCGTCCCTGCCTCACACGTGGTTCAATCTTGGCATCAATTACAAGAAAAGCGGCGAAACCGATCAGGCGATTGCGCAATTTGAGCGCATGATCGCGCTGGCTCCGGCCGAACCCATCGGGCACTATCAGCTCGGTACGTTGTATCGCCAGGTGGGGCGCAACGCGGCTGCGATCGCGCAGTTCGAACGCGCAAGGGAATTGGATCCGCTGCTCGCGGCCGCGCATTTTCAGCTTTACAACATGTATCGCCAGGCGGGGCGCGGCGGGGACGCGGCAAGAGAGCTCGAAATCTTCCAGCACCTCAAACAGGCGCAGGAGAAATCGGTGACTCCGGAAGACGTCGACTGGTGCTCCTACGCCGAGATTTACGATCCGCCGCGCACTCCGACCGCGGCCGCTGCGCCGGCGCGTCCGCGATTCGACGAAAGAATCCTGCCGATCACCGGCGCTTCCGGATTTACTTTGATCGATTCCACCGGGACGGGTTCGGTCGATCTCCTGGTCTGGTCGTCCCAAAGCGTGCAGCTTTACCGGCGCGGCGTCGAAGCGGTGAAGGGTTCGGGCCTTGACGCGCTTACTCACGTGATTTTCATCGCGCCCGGCGATTTCGATAACGACGGCCGTATGGATCTGTGCGTCCTCACCGATTCCGGGCCGCTGCTGTTTCGCAACACCGGCGGCCATTTCACTGCGTTCCCGGCGGCCCTGCCCAAGCGCCGCTTCGAGCGCGCGGTGTGGATCGATTACGATCACGATTACGATCTCGATCTGATCCTGCTGGGCGATGCGCCGGCTCTGATGCGGAACGAAGGCGCATCCGGCTTCTCCAATCGCACCGGCGATTTCCCGTTCGTCAACGGACGGCCGCAGAACGCCTGGAAACTTCGCGTGGTGCCCGATAGCAAGGCATTCGACCTGGCGGTCACGTATCAGAACCGTGCAGCGGTGCTGTACCGCGATCAGCTCGGCGGAAGGTACACGGTCGAGCCTTACACCGGCCGCCCTCACGACGACTCTCAGCTCGAAACCGATTTCGACAACGACGGACGCCCCGATCGCGCGCGCATCGATCCGGACGGCAAAGTCCACGTGATGCTCAACCGGACTGTTTCGCCGTCGCGCTGGATTCGCGTGCGGCTCACAGGCGTGAAAAGTTTGAAGCTCGCCCAGGACGCTGAAGTGGAGATCAAGGCCGGGGAACTGTATCGCAAGGAGATGTACGCCGGAGTTCCGCTCTTATTCGACGCTGCGAATTTCACCCAGGTGGACACGGTTCGCATTACCTGGCCCAACGGCCTGATCCAGAATGAAACCAACCAGCCCACCAATCGCGGATATGTATATAAGGAAGCGCAGAGGCTCTCCGGCTCCTGTCCGATGATCTGGACGTGGGACGGCCACCAGTTCCACTTCATCACGGACGTGCTCGGCGTCGCGCCGCTCGGTGCGAGCGATGGCGAAGGAACGTACTTTCCGGTGGATCACGTCGAATACGCGCAGATCCAGGGTTCCCAGTTGAGCGCATCCCGAGGACAGTACGAAATCCGGATCACCGAAGAGTTGAGCGAGGTCAGCTATCTTGACCAGGTCCAACTGATGGCTGTCGATCATCCGGCCGGCGCCGAAATTTTCACGAACGAAAAATTCAAGGGACCGCCTTATCCCGACTTTGGCCTGTTCGAGGTGAACCGGCGCATCTATCCGCTTGAGGCGCGCGACGATGACGGTCATGACGTGATGCCCCAGCTCCTCGCGATCGACGGCCGTTACCCCGACCAGTTTCCACGCACCAGCCTGGGCGTGGCGAGACCGCACACGCTCGAACTCGACTTCGGCCATGCGGCGCCTTCCGGCCGCGCGCTGCTGTTGCTCCACGGTTGGGTCGACTGGCCCGACGGCAGCACTTTCCGCGCAGCCGCGCAGGATCATCAGAACGCGTTGGTCATGCCGTACCTTCAGATGCAGGATGGCGCGGGCAACTGGCAGACGGTCAATGCGGATATGGGCATGCCGTCCGGGAAGCCGAAAACGATCGCGGTCGGCTTGAATTTTATCTCTTCCAGCCGCAAGCTGCGCATCGTCACGAGCCTGTGCGTGTATTGGGATGAGATCTTCCTGAGCGAAGGAGAATCGGTTGCACGCGAACAACCGGTCACCCTCCCATTGAACTCCGCCGACCTGCACTTCCGCGGATTTTCGGCGACGCGCATCGATCCGGAGCGCAAACAGCCCGATACGTTTTTCTATGATTCTGTTTCGCCCGTCTCGTTCTGGAATCCCACGCAGGGATTGTACACGCGCTATGGCGATGTTCGCGAACTTGCCGAGAAGGTTGACGACAAGCTGGTGATCATGGGTTCGGGCGATGAGCTGCGCCTTCATTTCGATGCAAAATCGCTGGCGCCGGTTGCTCCCGGATGGCAGCGCGATTTTGTGATCAAAGTGGAAGGCTGGGCGAAGGACCGCGACCCCAACACGGCGTTTTCGACCAGCGTCGAGCCGCTGCCGTTTCACGGCATGAGCCGCTATCCGTATCCCTCGACCGAACATTTTCCCGGCGACGCCGCGCATCAACAGTATCGACGCGAGTACAATACGCGTCCGGCGTTAAAACTCATCCGGCCCCTCGATAAAGGCACCGAATGACCTGGCTGTTGCTGGTCACGGTTCTGAATGCGGCTTATTTGACGGCGCTGCCGTCGGCAACCGTGTTCTATGTCGCCAATGTGCTGCTGCACCTGGCGCTGGGAAGCGCGTTGGTGGTGGCCTTGTGGGCCGCCTGGCGCCGCAGCGCGAAGGTAATCCTCCTCGCGCTCGCCGGCCTTCCCGGGGTGTACCTGATCTTTGCGGGCGCCACCAGAGATCACCGCTGGGCGCTGTGGTCGCATATCGCATTCGCCTTGCTCGCGCTGATCGTTGTGCTGCCGCGATGGCGAATTCCGGTCGCAATCCTGGCGATCTCGGCCGCCACGATTCGACTCACTGCGCCCGAAGCGCGCATCCACAATCCGAAATCGCCTCCGGCTTCCATGGCCGAGGAAGGAGCCGGTCCCCAATCGCCATTCTGGCCTTCCTCGTCCAACACCAACACCGGCGGCCTGATTCCGTCCGACTTCTTCATGGACTCGGAACAGTGCGGCGAGTGCCACAAGGATATCTACGAACAATGGAAAGGCTCGATGCATCATTTCGCATCGTTCAACAATCAGTTTTACCGCCGCACGGTGGAGCACATGCAGGAATTGAGCGGCACCCGCGGCAGCAAATGGTGCGCGGGCTGCCACGATCACGCGGTGTTCTTCAACGGCCGCTTCGACAAGCCGATCAAGGAACAGGAAAACACCCCGGAAGCGCAGAACGGGCTGGGCTGCGTTTCCTGCCACTCGATCGTGCACGTCGCGAGCTCTATGGGCAACGGCGCTTTCATCATTCAATATCCGCCGCTGCATCGCATCGCCTCGAGCCACAATCCGTGGATTCATCGGATGGACAGTTTTCTCACTTATCTGAATCCGGAACCGCACCGCATGACGTTTATGAAGGCGTTCATGGAGAAAGATGCGGCCGAATTCTGTTCGGCGTGCCACAAAGTCCACCTGGACCAGCCGGTGAATCATTACCGCTGGCTCCGCGGCTTCGACGAGTACGATGCATGGCAGGCGAGCGGCGTGTCGGGTGAGGGGGCGCGCTCGTTTTACTATCCCGACAAGCCCTCCAACTGCGCCGACTGCCACATGCCCGAGGTTCCGTCGCGCGATCCCGGCAATCGCAACGGAATGGTCCACTCGCATCGATTCCCGGGAGCGAATACCGCGGTGCCGTATGTCAATCATGACGGCGAACAGCTTCGGGCGGAAGAAAAATTTCTTCAGTCCGGCTTCATCACCGTGGATCTGTTCGCGGCATCGCCAGTGGAAGACGCCCCAGGTCAGGTGGAAATGCGCCGCACGGCGAACGATGGTCCCGCGTTAGCCTCCACCTTCGCGGTCGGTGAAGAAGCGCCGCAGAGCGGGCCTGTGGTAATTCGCGAGGTGGGCAAGCTGGCCGCGCCGCTCGATGCATCAGGCGTGAGTTTCGAACCTGGCACGACCGTGCGCGTAGACGCCGTGGTGCGCACGCGCAAGATCGGCCATTTTTTTCCCGGCGGGACCGTGGACGCCTTCGATGCCTGGCTCGAGTTTCGCGCCGTCGACGCGCGCGGCCGCGTGCTCGCCTGGAGCGGGTCGGTGGCGGATGGCGGGCGCGGCGCCGTGGACAAGGGCGCGCATTTTTATCGCTCCTTCCAACTGGACGGCGGCGGCAATCCGATCAACAAGCGCAACGCGTGGCAGACGCGCAGCGTTCTGTATGTCCATCTGATCGCGCCGGGCGCGGCCGATACCGTCCATTTCCGCCTGCCGATTCCGCGCGATGCAATCGGCCCGGTCACGCTCGAAGCTAAATTGAATTACCGCAAATTCAGCGATTACTACACCAGGTTCACCTTCGCCGGAGTCGCCAAAGCCGGCCGCGCCGATCTCAACCGCGATGATCGGGAATACAGCTTCGATTCCGCTCCGGTTCCCGTTCTGCCGATCATTACGCTCGCGAGCGCGAGCGCGAAAGTCGGTCTCGGCTCTTCGAACTGGACTCCCGCAATCCGCCCGCAGGATCGCGAGCGCTGGAACGACTGGGGCATCGGCCTGCTCTCGCAGGGCGACATCAAAGGCGCCGAGTACGCTTTTCATCGGGTCGCCGAAGCCGATCCGGGTTACGCCGACGGCTGGCTGAACATCGGCCGCGCGCTGATTCAGGAGGGTGAAACCGAGGCCGCGCGTCCGTTTGTCGAAAAAGCGCTGGCGCTGCGGCCGGGACTCGCTCGCGCCGAATTTTTCCTGGCGATGATTCAGAAATCCGCCGGAGATTACGACGGCGCCTTGCGCAGCTTGCAGGCGACGGCCGGGCAATATCCGCGCGATCGGGTCGCCCAGGATCAGATCGGCCGGATTTTGTTCTTAGAGCGCCGCTATTC
>JASHWA010000108.1 GCA_030044325.1 Bryobacteraceae bacterium | reverse complement strand
GGCAAGGCGCGAGAGCTGCTTGCGCAGGCGCTGCCCGCTTTGGCGCGGAAACCCGGCAAGCGCCTGGCCGCGGCGCTTGAAGTGATGGCCGATCTCGAAGAATCGTGCGGCCGAGGCGACGAAGCGGCCCGTCTGCGCGAGCACGCGTTGAGCGCGAAGGCGAGCCGCGGCAGCAATGCCGCGGGCAAATACGCGAGCTCGGCTGACGGCCACGCATGAAAATGTGGCGGACGCACTCGCGCGTGCCGGCGCTCTTGCCGGCGCCCGGCCAACTCCCAAGCGCCCGCCGAGTCTACTTCAACTCGGGACTGTTCGCGTTGGCCGGCTCGGCCGTGAAACTCTGGTGAATCGACAGGGTCTGATCGGAGTAGAAACAGCGGCTGCCCGATCCCCCGAACGATTCCGGATTCGCGTTGACCGTGTAGCCCGTAGGCGAGCATCCCACCGCGAAGACGTAACCGGTATTTTTGCCGTCGGAGAGGCTTTTCGGAATGATATCGGCCGCCGCCGGTCCGGCCGCGCCGCTCGCGGGCGGTCCAAGTTGCGCGAGCGTGCAGGCGTATTGCCCGAACTGCGAATAATATTGCGTCTCGGCCTGATGGATGGTGCCGATCTGGCGGATGGCCGCCTGCTCGCGCGCGAGCATCAATTGTTTATTCATCTTGGGCACCGCGATCGCGGCGATGATCAGGATGATGGAGATGACGATGAGCAGCTCGATGAGTGAAAATCCGCGCCGGCGCGAGTGGGAACGCATACTTATATGCTAGACGTTTCGCGCCCGCCCGGCGTGCAGGAGTGTCGACGCGGCCTGCGGAATCGATGCAAGCCCGTGCGTGGCATGAGTTACGCCGCGCCGTGGCCTGCGCGGTCGATCCTCGGCGGCCTGCGGCCCATCATCGTCTCGGGCGCCGTTCCGGGATGCGCCTGCGCCGTGGCCGGCAGGGTGAAACAGAACTTCGATCCCAGCCCCGGACTCGATTCCACCCAGATCCGCCCGCCGTAACGCTCCACGATTCTCTGGCAGATCGCCAGCCCGATTCCGGTTCCGGGGTAGGTGTGGCCGTGCAGGCGCTTGAAAATTCCGAACACTTGCTGCGCGTACTCCGGACGAATGCCGATGCCGTTATCTTCGACGCTGAACAGCCACTCCGCATCGCGCCGCTCGGCGGAAATCCGCACGCGCGGCGGGTCCGGGCGCCGGTACTTAATGGCATTGCTCACCAGGTTCTGGAAAAGCTGGATCAGCCGGATCTCGTGGGCTTCCACCACCGGCAGCGTCTCGCATTCGACCTGCGCCTGGTTCTCCTGAACGGCGGCCTGAAGATTGAGCAGGACCTTTTCGATCACCGTGGCGCAATCGACCGGGCTCGCAGGCCCCTCGGCGGAGCCCGCCTGGGAATACGCCAGCAGATCGCGCAACAGGATTTCCATGCGATGCGCGCCGTTGACGATGAACCGAATGAACTGGTCCGCGTCCTGGTCGATCCTCGCCGCGTATTTCATGCTGAGCATCTCGCTGTACAGCGCCACCATGCGCAGCGGCTCCTGCAGATCGTGGCTGGCGGCGTAGGCGAACTGGTTCAGATCGTCGTTCGATTGGCGCAGCGCCTCGTTGGATTTCACCAGTTCCCGCGTGCGCTCGGCGACGCGCAGCTCCAGGTTCGAGTTCAGCTCGCGAATCTGATCCTCGCGTTTCTTGCGCTCGGTCACGTCGCGAATCGCCGAGGTCACCAGCAGACCCTCCTCGGTTTCGAGCGGGCTGACGCTGATCTCGGCCGGAAATTCGCTCCCGTCCTTGCGGCGTCCGGTCACTTCGCGATGGCTGCCGATGCGCTCGGCCCGCCCCGGGCTCCAGTCCGGAACCAGCGCATGAATGCTTTCGCCGATCAGCTCGTGCCGCTCGAATCCGAACAGCGCCTCCGCCTGGGAATTCACCAGGTTGATCTCGCCGTGGCCGGAGCTGATGATCATCGCGTCCGGCGCCGCTTCGAGCAGCGAGCGGAACCTCTGCTCGGAGCTGCGCAGCACCTCGGTCTGGCGCTGGAGCAGCCCGGTGTTGCGGGTCAGCTCGACGAATACCGCGACTTTGGAGCGCAGAATTTCCGGAACGATGGGCTTGAACAGAAAATCCACCGCGCCCATGTCGTAGCCGCGGAACAGGTGCTCGTCGCTCTTGTACGCCGTCAGGAAAAGAATGGGGGTGTGCCGCGAGCGCCGGCGGGAGCGGATCAGCTCCGCGGTCTGAAACCCGTCGAGCTCCGGCATCTTGACGTCCAGAAGAATGACGGCGAAATCTTGTTCGAGCAGATGCCGCAGCGCTTCGGTTCCGCTCTGCGCCAGCACGATTTGCTGCCCCAATCCTTCGAGAGCAGCCTCCAGCGAGAGCAGATTCTCCGCGGAATCGTCCACCAGCAGAATCTTGACTTTCTCCCGGGCCACATGGTCGGGGGTCACCGGACTATGCATCACGGTGCTCATCTGTCAACTCCTGTTGACCCACTTTTTTTCCCGCGTTGTCGAGCAGTATAGCCTAGTCATTCCAGGTGGTCAATTTGAGAAACATCACTCCGAATTTGGAATCGCCATCCGAGCCACTTCATGATCGCGGCTGATCCAAACCCGCAGGACCGAGAACAGTTGTTCCAGGTCCACGGGCTTGGTAATGTAATCCGACGCTCCAGCCGCGATGCACTTTCCGCGGTCTCCTTTCATTGCCTTGGCGGTCAAAGCGATAATCGGCAGCGAACGAAACTGGGGTTCCTGCCGGATCGCCTTCAT
>JASHWA010000107.1 GCA_030044325.1 Bryobacteraceae bacterium | reverse complement strand
ACCATGTGGGCCATGGGGAAATAGACGATCAGCGACCACAGCGTGGCGAAGAGAAGCATTCCGGAAAATTTGATGCGTTCGGCGAAAGCGCCGGAGATGAGGGCGGGCGTGATGATGGCGAACATGAGCTGGTAGATCATGAACGTCTGCTGCGGGATGGTGGGCGCGTAATCGGGGTTGGGCGCGGCGCCGACGTTATTCAAAAAGGCGAACTGGCCGCCGCCGACGAAGGGGTTCCAGTCGCCGAAGGACATGCTGTAACCGATGACGAACCAGAGGACGGTGACGGTCGCCATGAGGATAAAGCTGTGCATCATGGTGGAGAGGACGTTCTTGCGGCGCACCAGGCCGCCGTAGAACAGCGCGAGGCCGGGGCCGGTCATCATAAGGACGAGCGCGGCGCTCACCAGCATCCAGGCGTTATCGCCGGCGGATTGCGCGGATTTCGCGGCGGATTCAAGGGCGCCGAGGCGCTTGTCGAGGCCGGGCAGGTCGGCCGCAGCGGCGAGGGTGGAGATCAAGGGCAATAAGAAAACAAATTTGGGCATTCCCGCTCCGGGTTATTGATTCAGTATAAGAGCGGGGCGGAGCGGGGCGCGGCAAAACCTTTTGATGGGATGGATCGAAAGTTTCTATCGGGCTGGCTGCGGAGCGAGCCGTTTCGCGTCCGATGTTGAGGGGCTATGGGCGTTCGCCGCCCGCCGGCGGTGTGGACGGTTGCGAGTTCGTCGGTGTTCGGGGACAGTCCCCTTCTTCCGCAGATTGTGCGGCTTACCGGCATTCTTCAAGCGGGACAGCTTTTTCGTCTTCCGCGGTCGCTTTGGCCGCGGTTCTAGAAAGATGGGATGATGCGGCCGAGGCCAGGCATGGAAATTACGTGCTTGGGGCAGCCGGCGGTTTCGGTTTTGAGGTAATCGCCGTCGACGGTGGCGTGGTCGAACATTTCGCCGTTCTGGTCAATGGCGCTGAAGACGATTTTGCCGGGGTAGACTTCGACGCCGGTGAAGTGATAGCGGCGCGCGGTGATGGCAGCGCAGTTATCGCTAAAGGGGAAGGCCAGATGACGGCCGCCGCCGCCGGAGATGATTTGCAGGGTGCCTTTGACCGGCTTCATGCGGGCGTAGAAATGATTGTGGCCGGCCAGCACGATCTGCACGTGATTTTTTTCGAGGCTTTGGTGAATCTGCTCGCGCAGCTTGACGGCGGGGGCGTGCTGGCCGCGCACGGTGTACAGGGGATGGTGCAGAAAGACGACCTTCCAGATGGCTTGGGACGCCGCGGTTTCGCGGGCGAGCCAATCGGCCTGGTCTTTCTGGCGTTGGGCGCCGTGCAGCTCGCTGTTGAGGCAGAAAAATTCGATCAAGGGGCGGCCGTGAACGTCGAATTCAGGCGGCGAGGAGAATTTGTAGTAGCCGTCGGGGCCGAGGATGCCGAAGCGCGCGACATCGTCGATTTCGGCCTGGGCGTGACGCGTCTGGGTGTCGTGATTGCCGATGGTGGCGTGGAAGACGACGCCCTTCTGCTCGAAACGCAGGTACTGAAGATCAAATTTATCGTGAAAATAGCGCGGATCGCCGCCGCCGGTGATCTCATGATTGCCATAGATGTTGTCGCCGAGCATGACGACCAGCTTGAAGGGGTGCTGCTGCATCCAGTTCCACATCTGGCCGGCGACGCGCTGCTGGGGTGGGGAGCCGGAGCCGGTATCGCCGATGGCGACGAATCGGAAGGGCTGCTGGGCGTTCAAGAGCGGGAGGAAAAACAGGGGGAAAAGCGGAAGACAACGGGGGGACATCTTGAAAAGTCCAGGATAGCAGACGGGGGTTGTGGTGGAGGTCTGCTCTGTGTGATGTCAGGCTGACGTTCCTCAAAAAAGGGGACAGACCGCTCTGTCCACTGATGGGCGGTTCACGGTGTTAGCGGGTGTGAGGGTCCCCGGCCGGTGTTGAGGACGGGCGGAAGAAGGGGACAGTCCGCTGACGGTGTGGACGGTTGCGGGTTCATCGGCGCCAGGGGACAGTCCCCTTCTTCCGCAGGTGGTTCTAATCGATGAGGCCGCTGCGGAGGGCGAAGCGGACGAGTTCTCCGGTGGAGTGGAGGTTCAGTTTTTCCATGACGCGGCCGCGGTGGGCTTCGATGGTGTAGACGCTGAGGTTGAGGGCGGTTGCGATTTCCTTGTTGGTTTTGCCTTCGGCGATCATTTGCAGGACTTCGCGTTCGCGGCTGGTGAGCAGATCCAGGGGATCGGTGACGTGACGGCGGTAATCGGTGAGGACGGCGTCGGAGACGGCGGGGCTCAGGTAACCTTCGCCCTTGGCGACGGAGCGGACGGCGGCGATCAGGTCGGCGTCGGCGGAATCCTTCAACAGATAGCCGCGGGCACCGGCGCGGAGGATTTCGCGGACGTAGACGGCGTCCTTGTGCATGCTGAGCGCGAGCACGCGGGTGCGCGGGGAGACGGAGGCGAGGCGGCGGGTGGCTTCGATGCCGTTCAGCTCGGGCATGGTGACGTCCATGAGAACGAGATCGGGCTGGAGTTTTTCGGAGAGCTCGACGGTTTCACGGCCGTTGACGGCTTCGCCGATGATCTGCATGTCGGGCTGGGCGGAGAGAATCATCTTGAAGCCCTGACGGACCAGGACGTGGTCGTCTGCAAGAAGAATGCGGATCACACAAGCTCCCGAAGCGCCGGTTTTGCGAGCGGCGCCGACACATCTATAGTGACACCTTCGCCGGGGGAGGATTTGATGGCGAGCTCGCCTCCGGCGCTGCGGGCGCGGGCGCGCATCCCGCTCAAACCCATGCCGGCTCGATGCGCGGATTGCCTGGCGGGAAAACCTTTGCCGTTGTCGTGGATGGTCAAGCGCACGCGATCGGCTTCGGGGCGGAGGTGGATGGCGACCTGGGTAGCGGCGGAATGGCGCGCGATGTTGGTGAGGGCTTCCTGGACGATGCGGAACAGGTGGGTTTCGGTTTCGTCGGGAAGGCGATCCTTGAATTCGGCGCGGTATTCGACGGGGATTCCGGTGCGCTCGCTGAAGCGGGTGACGAGCCAGTGGATGCCGGCGTCGAGGCCGAAGTCGTCGAGGATGGTGGGGCGGAGGAGCTGGGAAAGCTCGCGGACGTTGGAGATGGAATCGTCGACGAGCTTGAGGCAGTCGTCGATGCGGGAGCGCTCGGCGCCGTTGGCGGAAAGGCGGGCGGCGAGGGCGCTCAGGTTGGTGCGGATGGCGGTGAGGGAACCGCCGAGCTCGTCGTGTAATTCGTGGGCGAAGCGGCGGGCGGTGAGTTCCTGGGATTCGAGCAGGCGGAAGGAGACGCGGCTCAGTTCGCTCGATTGAAATTCCATCTGGCGGAAGACGCGGGCGGCGATGCGAACGGTGAGAATAGCGCAGACCAGGGCGACGGCGATAGATGCGCCGAGCAGGAGGCGGGTTTCCCCGGCGAGGCGGTCGGCCTGGCGATCGACGTTTTCTTTGGTCTGGACGGCGCGGGCGTAGCTCAATTCGACCAGGCGGGTTGTGGCGCGGGTAACGGATTCGTGGAGTTCGAACAGCCGGCGCGATCCGGCGGCGGGAATCCGGGGCGCGGCGAGCAACTCGCGCGCTTCCCCGGAGAAGGCGAGCATGGCGTTCTGCAAATCGTTCCAGGCGCTTGCGTCCTGATCCTCGCCGGCTTCGGCGACCAGGTTGCGGATTTCCTGATCGGTCTGATCGATGTCGGCGAGGAGGCTTTGACGGTCGATCCGATCCGGGGTTCGCGAGAGGTTGTAGAAAGCGGCGTTGAGGACGGTCTGTTCGCGCTGGACGTCGTCGAGGACGCGCTCGATGACGAGTTGATTGTGGACCAGAGAGCCGGCGCTGTCGCGGATGGCGCGGGCGTTATAGATACCGGTGGCCGCGGCGGCGGCGAGCAGGGCGATGACGGCGGTAAACCCGATGACCAGGACTCGAATCAGGCTGCGCATCCAATTTCAGACTAGCGTGGGGAGTGGGAAGTGGGAAGTGGGATGTGGGGAGTGGGGAGAATTACCAACTTTCTGGTATGGTCCAAGGCGTGTATGCCGAAATATAGTGAGGGTGGCGCAGGTTTGAATGTTTCACGAGTGGATTTCACGCGTCGTGCGGGCATTTCGGAGGGTGCGGCACGCCGGGATGGAGCAGCGGACGGTTCTGGCGGTAACGCGCAACGAACGTTACATGACGGACATGCGCATTTTGGCGATCCAGCAAAGTTGGAGCGTGCGGTTCGCGACTACGCTGGGGCAGGCGCTCGAGATCCGGCCGCGAAGCGGGGTGTGTGTAGTGATCTACGATCGCGATGTTTCGCGGGGGGATTGCGCGGCTGCGATCCGTCTGCTGACGCACAGCGAGAATCCGGTATTTTGCATTCTGCTGGGGGACGGGCTGCGGGACATGGTGGTGGGCTGCGGAGGCTACGATGTCGCATCGAAGCCGGTGGATCACGAGAAGCTGATCGGGCTGATCAACGGGGCGCTGGCGCTTGCGGCGGAGATCGATGCGTGCCAGGCGGCAATGGCGATCGACTGATACTGTCCTGGCGGGTCGATGAATACCGGGGATCGGGTATTTCGAAAACAGCCCTTTGTGCTTAGACTGAGGGTACTTAATCCCGATACGAGCGGCGGGCGCTCCTTCCTCAGGCATCCACTCTGGCGCCCGCCTTTTTCCCCTGGTTTACCTGTGCCAAAAATGGGTCTCAGCATTCGGGACGCGGAAAAAGGGGACAGTCGGCTGGCGGTGTCGAGGACGGGCGGAAAGAAGGGGACAACCCGCCGACGGTGTTGACGGTTGCGAGTTCATCGGCGCCAGGGGACAGTCCCCTTCTTCCGCAGATTGTGCATTTCAAGAGGGTCCGCTGCCGGTGTTGCGCGGCGAAACGTTACGATGAGCTTATGCCGGTGTGGCTGGGAATCGACGTGGGCACGGGAGGGTCTCGCGCGCTGCTGGTCGATCGCGACGGAGCGGTGAAGGGTGCGGCGACGGCGGCGCATCGCGAGATGCACATGCCGCGTCCGCTGTGGGCGGAACAGGATCCGGAGGACTGGCGGGAAGCGGCGCAGACCGCGGTTCGAAGCGCGATGGAGCAGGCGGGGGCGAAGAGCGAAGACGTGCGCGGGGTGGCGCTTTCGGGGCAGATGCACGGGCTGGTGATTCTCGATGACGAGAATCGCGTGATCCGGCCGGCGCTGATCTGGTGCGATCAGCGCAGCCAGGCGCAGGTGGATTGGATCAACGCGCGGGCAGGAGCCGAGCGGGTTCTCAAGCTGACGGCGAATCCGGTGCTGACCGGGTTCACGCTGCCGAAACTTCTATGGGTGCGCGAGCACGAGCCAGCGAACTTCGAAAAAATCCGGCGGATGCTGCTGCCCAAGGATTATGTCCGGTTTGGATTGACGGGCGAATTCGCGAGCGATGTTTCGGATGCATCGGGGACGGCGCTGTTCGACGTGGGGAAGCGGCGATGGTCGCGCGAGATGGCGGAGATTGCGGGAATCGACGGGGGGATTTTGCCGCGCGTGCTCGAATCGGCGGAGGTGACGGGAACGATTAGCCGATGCGCGGCGGAAAGCACGGGGTTGAAAGAAGGAACGCCGGTTTTCGCGGGCGCGGGCGATCAGGCGGCGAGCGCGGTGGGCAACGGGATCGTCGTCGAAGGGATTGCGTCGTGCACGCTGGGAACGTCGGGTGTGGTGTTCGCGCAGACGGCGCAGCCGGCGTACGACCGGCTGGGGCGCGTGCACACGTTCTGTCACGCGGTGGCCAATCGATGGCACGTGATGGGGGTGACACAGGGAGCGGGGCTGAGCTTGCAGTGGTTTCGAAAGCAGCTTGCGCCGGGGCGAACTTATGACGAGCTGACGGCGGAAGCGGCGCAATCGCCCGCGGGCGCGCACGGGCTGTTCTGGCTGCCGTACCTGATGGGCGAACGGACGCCGCACCTGGACGCGTCGGCGCGGGGGGGATGGACCGGATTGACGGCGAAACATACGCGGGCGGATTTGATTCGGGCGTTGATGGAAGGGGTGTGCTACAGCCAGAAGGACAGCGCGGAGGTGATTGAAGGGATCGGGGTGCGAGTGGATTCGGTGCGGATTTCGGGCGGGGGAGCGCGCAGCGCGTTGTGGCGGGAGATGATCGCGGATGTGCTCGATAAGCGGGTCGGGAGGCTGCGGGTGGAGGAAGGTTCGGC
>JASHWA010000106.1 GCA_030044325.1 Bryobacteraceae bacterium | reverse complement strand
ATTTCCTCAACCGACGACGAACTGCCCACCACGAACTGCCTACCACGAACGGCCTACCACGAACTGCCCACCACGAACGGCTTACCCTCGCGCGATTACTGGGTATTCACGATTCGCGCGCGCGTCACTTCACGCGGCTCATCGATAGCAGTGGCCGGGTTTGTGGTGAGTGGTTTGTGGTTGGTCGTCGGGTGTGGTTGAACGGCGGGATTTCCTCAACCGACGACGAACTGCCCACCACGAACTGCCCACCACGAACGGCTTACCACGAACCGCCCACCACGAACTGCCCACCACGAACTGCCCACCACGAACTGCTGACCCTCGCGCGATTACTGGGTATTCACGATTCGTGCGCGCGTCACTTCACGCGGCTCATCGATCGCCGCATCCATTCGCGCGAGAAAGCGGACCGTATGCGGCAGAGTCGCGTGCAGATCGAACGCGGCTTCGTCGCGCCAGATGGAATGAATGTAGTACAGGCGCGGATCGCCGGTGGAGCGAAAGGCCTGAATGCTCAGGCAGCCGGGCTCGGCTCGCGATAACGGGACCACTTCGCCGAGAGCCGCTTCGGCCTCGGATTCGGCCCCGGCGCGCGCATGAAATCGGACGAAAATGTGAAGTTCCATCAGCCGCATTCTATATAATGACGGCATGCAAATGCATCGCCTCATCATTTTCCTGTGCGTGTTGACTCTGCCGGTTTTTGCGCAGGGACGGCGCGGGCGCGGACGCGCGGTTTCCAATGAAGTGACCCTGCTCAAACCGGCTCGCGTGTTCGACGGCGAAGCGATGCACCCAGGCTGGATGGTCCTGGTTCGCGGGGAGCGGATCGACGCGGCGGGGCCGGCGGTGGACGCTTCCGGCGCGAAGGTGATCGATCTTCCCGGAATGACGGTGCTGCCCGGCCTGGTCGAAGGTCACTCGCACATGCTGCTGCATGCTTACAACGAGACCAGCTGGAACGACCAGGTGGCGCACGAATCGACCGGCCTGCGCGTCGCGCGCGCCACCGTTCATCTGCGCAATACGCTGATGGCCGGGTTCACCACCATGCGCGATCTGGGCACCGAAGGCGCGGGCTACTCCGACGTGGAGCTCAAGCAGGCGGTCAACCAGGGCATCATCCCGGGGCCGCGAATTCTGGCGTCGACGCGCGCCATCGTCGCGACGGGAAGTTATCAGCCCAAGGGATTTTCGCTCGAATGGCGCGTGCCGCAGGGCGCCGAGGAGGCCGATATCGACAGCATCGTGCGGGTGGTTCGGGATCAGATCGGGCACGGCGCCGATTGGGTGAAGCTCTACGCCGATTACCGCTACGGCCCGCAGCCCGGGGCGCATCCGACGTTTTCCATCGAAGAGCTGAAACTCGCCGTCGAGACCGCGCACAGCGCGGGCGCGCCGCTCACGGTTCATTCGAGCACCGCCGAGGGCATGCGCCGCGCGGTGCTCGCGGGCGTCGATTCGATCGAACACGGCGATGCAGGCACGCCGGAAGTTTTCAAAATGATGGCGGAGCGCCACATTCCGCTGTGCCCCACGCTGGCCGCCGGGTATTTCACGTCGCAGTATGCCGGATGGAACGGAAAGCCGCCGGAGCCGCCCGGAATCGAACGCAAGCGCGCCAGCTTCAAGGCGGCGCTCGACGCGGGCGTGACGATTCTTTCGGGCAGCGACGTGGGCGTGTTCACGCATGGAGAGAACGCCAAGGAGATCGAGCTGATGGTGGCATACGGGATGCCGCCGGTGGATGCGCTCAAAGCGGCGACCCAGACCGCCGGTCGCGTGTTTCACATGGACATCGGGGTGGTGAAAAGCGGAATGCTGGCGGATCTGATCGCGGTGGACGGAGATCCCACGTCGGACATTACTTCGCTTGAGAAGGTGAGGTTGGTGATGAAGGGCGGGACGGTGTACAAGAATCCCCAGTAGCCACGCCCGCAATCTGCGGAAGAAGGCGACTGTCCCCCAAGCGGCGATAAACTCGCAACCAACGTGAATTCCGTTGCCTTCAATCCCGTTGCTGCGCGGCCATCGTTGGACGATCCACACTCGCCAGAAAATCCAACACCGCGGCATGCGACGCTTCCGGCTCATCGGTCATGAAAATGTGGCTCGAATGCGCGAGCATCACCAGGCGCGAACCCGGGATGTGTTCGGCGAGAATGCGCGCGTTCTGAGGCGGTACCAGCCGGTCGTGCTCGCCATGAATGATGAGCGTAGGCGCGTCGATCTGGTCCAGCCGGTCGAAACAGGTCCACGCCATGATGCCCTGGACCTGCGCCATGTAGCCTGCGGCGGTGGGATAAGTGCGGCGGCGGATGGCGAGGTCCTCCTCGATGCGCGAGCGCGGCGTGGCCGGGTCGTAAATGAAAGGGACCATGGCTTCGGCGCCTTCCTCGGGACCCATCATCGCGCGGGCCATGAGGGTCTGAATCACTTCCGGTGCGGCCGGAATCGAATGCGGCCCTCCACACGCGGTGCAGCCGAGCACCAGGCCTTTCACGCGATGGGGATAAGTGAGGGCGAATTCCTGGGCAATCATTCCACCCATCGACGCGCCCAGAATGTGGGCGCGTTCGACGCCGGCATCGTCCAGCACGGCGGCTGCGTCGGCGGCCATTTGCGCGATCGGGTAGGGTCCGGGCGGAACGTCGCTTTTTCCAACCCCGCGGTTATCGAAAAAAATGGTGCGGTAACGCCGCGACATGGCGGGCACGGTGCGATGCCACATGTCGGAGGTGTAGGAGAGTCCCATGATGAGCAGGAGCGGGTCGCCGCTGCCCGCCTCGTTCCAGTAGATTCGCGCGCCGCTCGATGGTATGAAAGCCATAATAAATAAGGTAGCGCAAGATCTTCGCCCCGCCGGCGCGTCTTACCTGGTGACAGAGCTATGAAAACCACGATTTCCATTCTTGCTTTTCTGGTTGCGCCGGTCATGTTCGCGCAGAGTTGGACGGGGGCGCTGGTCGATTCGAAATGTTTCGACAACGAGCTGCGCAACGTCGGCCCGACCAATACCGACAGCCAAGCCAATACCGATAAAGCTTACGAAATCCGATATTGTCATCCGAACGCGAAGACGAAATCTTTCGCGGTGGTGGATTTCGATGGAGCCAGCCACGCGCTGGACGCGGCGGGGAGTGCGAAGGCGGAGGAATTCGTGCGCGCGAACCCGCACAAATCGCGCTATGAGGTCAAGGTGACGGGCGAGGTTCAGGGCAAGGCGATCAAGGTCGAGTCGATTTCAGGTCGCTGAAAAAGGGGACAGACTACTCTGTCCCCAGACGCAAACTCTTGCAGCCGCGTGGAGCCGTGGGCGTGGACAGAGCTGTCTGTCCCCTTTTTCAGCGACCTCTTAGGGCTGTTTCGATATCTCTGTGGACCGATGGCCGTCATTCGCCGATGTGCTGGTCGCATTCGGCGATTTCCGATTGGGCGAGCTTGTAGCGCCGCTCGGTTTCCGGCGTTTTCGGCTGCCAGTGCTTCCAGCGATTCAAGTTTTTCTGAAACATCAGCCGCGCCCATTCATAATGCCGATTAGATTGGAGCATGCGGCCGTAGAGATCGTCGAGATCGGATGCGGCTTCAACCGCTTCGAGC
>JASHWA010000105.1 GCA_030044325.1 Bryobacteraceae bacterium | reverse complement strand
ACGGCATCCTGGTATTCACCAATCCGGCCACCAACGCACCCGCGATCGCCGCGCCTTTGAACGCCGGCATCAGCTATCCGACCGCCCCCATCCCGCGCGGGACTAATGGATTCTTCTACGTCACCGGACTCGGCGCGATGACTCCCTCGGTTCCCGACGGCAGCGGCGCCTGCCCGGCCCCCAACAACCTGTGTTACGCCAACGCGACGCCCAAGGTCCTGATCGGCGGCGTCTCCGCGACGGTTTCCTTCGCCGGCCAGGCCCCCGGTTATCCGGGAGTGTTTCAGGTGAACATCACCGTCCCCCAAAACGCTCCGACCGGTAACAGCGTCTCTTTGGTGGTCGTCTCCGCCGACGGCAGCGTGACCAGCAACACCGCGACCATCGCCGTGCAATAGCGCACCTGGCTACCGGCAGCGTGGGACAACTGGCCTCGCCGGCTCTCTCTGGCCTGGACTTAGAGAACGGAGACAGCCGCGCCGGTGGTCAACGCCGTGGTGAACCGGTCGAGCGATATCCCGGGCGGGTTTCCCCCCGGGGATCGCTCCAACGCGGATCGTGGAGCATTTCTTCGTCGGTGAGCGACTTGAGGAACTCGATGAGATCGCGCTTATCCGCTTCCCGAAGGTTCAGCGGCCGAATGAGGTCCGATTTGTTGGGATCATGCATCCGCCCGCCGGCTGCGTAATGATCGATGACGGCCTCCAGCGTCGCGAGGCTTCCGTCATGCATATATGGCCCGGTGACTGCGATATTCCGTAACGACGGCACGCGAAATCTGCCGATGTCCTCGGGCTTATGAGTGTACTCGAACAATCCGCGATTCGGCGCCGCGTAGGTTGTCACCGCGGTGTTGAAAAAACCGGCGAATCTGCCGGATCGGGGCGGCTCGCTTCCTTCGAAACGAACGCCGCTGTTGAAGTTCCATCCGCCGTGGCAGCGGAAGCAGCCGCCGCGTTCACTCGATGAGAATATGATTTCTCCGCGTTTGGCGGCGTCGGAAATCGCCGATGGGTCGCCTCCCCAACGATAGCGGTCGTAAGGCGAGCGCATCGATACGATACTTCGTTCAAAGGCCGCAATCGCTTTCGTTACGTTGCCAAGGCTATAAGGATTCGCCTCATTTGGGAACGCGCTCGGAAACAATCCTTGATATACAGGATCGGAGCGGAGCGTCGCGAGAAATTCCTGCTCCCGGCCTTTCAACCCGAGTTCAACCGGATCGCCGCCGAGCATCGGAACCAGAGCCTGCTCCTCGAGCGAAGCGAGCGCCGGATTGGCCCAGGTGAAGTACGCCTCGTAGGCGACGTTCACCAGGCTCATGCTGCTTCTGGGGTGAAGTGCGCCGGTGGCGCCTTCCGCGTGAGCGCGCCCATCCGTGAAGGCGAGTTCCTGGCGATGACAACTCGCGCAGGATTCGGTTCCGTTGACCGAGATCCGCTTGTCGTAGAACAGATATCGGCCAAGCTGAACCTTGGCGGCGCTCATTGGGTTGTCGGCTGGAACGAAAGGACGGGGAAATCCTTGCGGAACGTCCCACTGAAAATCGCCGGCGATCGACACCGGCATCAACCCGGCGCTCAACGCCAATCCGTACAGAAGCCGCTTATACCAGCACGGCACCGGTTTGCGAGGTATCATAACCGGCGAGCACCTCCAGTTTTCTCCTCAGCATGGCGCGTTGCAGAACGTCCATGAACGCCTTCACCGCGTGCAGCTCGGTGGTGCGTTTACGCATGACCAGATCGTAACGCTCGCTGTGCAAAGGGATAAAACCCAGATGAAAACTCTTGGCCGCGGAACGGGTCGCCAGGCACACATCGGCTTCTCCTGAAACCACGCAGTAGGCAGCCGCGAGGTGACCATAAGCGATGCGTTGGTATCCCCGGACGTTGTGAGAATTGACTCCGCTCTTTTCGAGCAGTTTATCCAGCAGCGCGCGGCTTCCCGATCCGTGCTCGCGATTGACTGCGCGAACATTGATTCGAGCCAGATCTTCCACCTTGTGGATGCGCTTGGGATTCCCGTGCGCGACCACCAGGCCTTCCTCCCATCGCGCAAAAGTCACCACGGTGAAATCCTGATCCGGAAACTCGCGGCGAATGAAGGGAAGATTGAATTCCCCGGTTTTCGGATCTTCCAGATGAGACCCGGCAATGTGAACCTTGCCTTCCTTGAGCCATGTGAGCGCCAGTTTGCTCGAAGCGGACGCGGAAATGATCTCCACGCCGGTAGTCCTCTCCACCATCCGGGCCAGTAACCCAGTCGCGGGATCGCACCCGGCCAGGATCAGCCGCTTTTGCGCATCGTCCTTCGAAAAAACGACCAGTTCCGAGCTCCCGTTCCTGCTTGCCCTGGTTCGTTTGATGATGCCGTCGGCCTCCGGCATGAAATACGGCGAAGCGGAGACCGGAACGCCCACCCAGCGCGTGCCCATTTGGCAAATGCGGACGGGCTGACCTTGTGTCGGCTTATCCGCGCTGAGCACCTCGGCTCTCAGCGATTCGGGCGAGGTCTCCGGCCCTCGCCGGATCGCGAAAAGCTCGTCGACGGTGACCTCCAGTTCGCGCGCCAGATGCAGGGCGACTTCGGTGTTGGGCACGTACGTCCCCGCCTCGATCGCGTAGATCGTCTGGCGGCTGACATGCACGCGGCGGGCTAGCTCCGCGGCACGGACCCCGCGGCTTTTCCTCACCTCGGCAAGCCGGTTTTCGACGCGTGGCTTCATCGGCCGCTATTTCCTTAACTCAACCACTTCGAGCCTGCTCAGCATCCGAATGGACCGGGCGCCGGGCTTGTCTTTGGGAACCACCAGGCGGAAGCGTCCCTGTGCGCCGAACAGGGGTTTGCCGTTGGCCGTGTCGGCCAGCAGAATCTCATTATCGATAAACGACGGGTCCAGTTCCGCGAGCGAAAACACCACTTCATATCCGTCCTGCGCCTGCGCCAGAACATAACTGGCCAGCGCTTTGTTGCGAAGCTCGCTGCCTTGCGGTACGCCGGCCCGCTTTAACACCTCGTGGAGCCAGACCCCCTCATATACGGTTTCCATGCCGTTGCTGCTTGTCTTGACCGTGGCGCGAGGCATCTTGGCGAGATCGTCGGCCGTCAACGTGAGTTCCTGTTTCACCGCACCCGTCACCTGGATGGCCGGCGACTTGTCCTGCGCGCCCAGAAGTGCCGCAAGACCAGCCGTCAAAACAAGTGAGCGTCGTGTAAACATGACTATTACGATCCTAGCTCAAACCGCTTACCACAGCAGTTTCAACCCGAACTGAATCTGTCGCGACGTGGTGGACGTGCTGGTGATCACCCCGGCGGTCGGCGAAAGCGCCGGTGTGAAGACCACGGGGTTCGGCGTATTGAAATTCGCGTGGTTCAGAATGTTGAAAAACTCCGCGCGGAACTGAAGATTGAGGTTCTCCCGTAAACGGGTATCCTTGAGGACCGAAAAGTCCCAGGTGGCCAGGCCCGGCCCGATCAGCGTGTCGCGTCCCAGGTTCCCCCAGAATCCGCTGTTATTGGGAGGCGCAAGAAACGCCGCTGGATTGAACCATTCATTGGGCGAGCCGATAATCACGTTGCCGCTGAAATTCGGGTTCACGAACGGCCGCACGGGATTCTTGGTGTCGCCGCTGTTCGAAGGATTGTAGCTAAGCTGCGGCGTGAAAGGGAAGCCGTCTTGCAGCGTGACGACGGAGCCGGCTCCCCAGCCGCTCGCCAGGCGATTGTGCAAAGAGGGAAGCTGATAAAAGACGCTGATCACCGCCGCGTTGCGCACATCGAAATTCGCCAGCCCGTAGTCAGCCTTTGGGTCGAAAGGATTCGAGAGCAGCGCGGGTTCGTTGCCGGAGGTGGTCGCGTTGGGGGAATCGCCGTCGTCGAGTGCCTTGGACCACGTGTACGCGCCGCGCACGGTGAATCCGTGTTCGAAGCGGTGGTTCACGTCGATTTGCAGGGAATGGTAGGACGCGATGCCTTCCGAAAAATACGTCCAGGTGGGACCCAACGACGCCTGCGGTTTAGTGGAGGTCGGGTTGTAATAGGTCCCGGCGGGAATCGGTGAACCCGCCAGCGGCGCGGGGAAGCTGGATGGATAATCGGCAGGACAGGGCGAAGCCGGACAGATCACCGGGACAGGCTCATTCCCGTCTACCCCGACCAGTTCATGGTAACCATGCGAGCCCACGTAGCCGATGGTCAAAGCCGTACTCTTGGTGATCTCCTGTTCGACATGGAAGGACCACGAAATCAGAGTCGGCGTGTAAAGATTCGGCTGCACGCCCCCGGGAACGAGTTTCGCGGCTGCGGGCACCGGCGCCGATTGCAAAATCGGGAACTGCGTGACCGCCGCGTTGGCCAGACTGTAGGTCGGATTGTAAGGTGCGTTCTGATCGGTGCGGTACCCGAGCGCATCCTGAAGATCGTTGTACATCCCGAAGCCCGCACGAAGCACCGTAGTGCGCGGACCGGAAATCGGGCTCCACGCGATTCCCGCTCTCGGCTGCGGCAGGAACTCAGCGTGGTTCACGGTGAACACCGGCGAGCCGATCGTTGGCGTCGCGTCGATGAAGCCGCCACTGTATCCATAGTTCGAAGCGCGGCCGTACGCTTCATTCCAGCCGGTGTCGAACTCCTGGCGATAACCGAGCGTAAGCGTCAATTTCGGCGTCAGGCGCATCGAGTCCTGAAGATGGAATGCTCCCATCGTCGTTCGCCAGCCGAGCGGCGTCGGCGCGGGGTCGTAAACCAGTGTCCCGGTTCCCTGGAGAAACGTCTGGAGGCTGGTGAAGGTATCCTGACCGTACTGGCTGAGCGCCAGAAGCTCATTCGACTCCAACCGCTCGAACCAGACGCCCCCGCTGATCGAATGCATGCCCTTGTTCCACGTTATCTGGTCTTCGTAGGTGAAAATGTTTCGGTTCACGGACAGATTGCTTCCATTGTTGGCTCCGGCCAGTCCGATGGCAGCGGCTGGATTGGACGCGGAGCTCCCGCCGACGTTCAGCGCTCCCACCGGGTCGCCGGTAAGAAAACCGGAAAGGCTCGCCGCGGGCGTACCGGGCGTCGGCTCGCCCGTAAAGTAGTAGCTCGCACGGGAGTAGCCGAAGGTCGCCGAGTTCACTACGGTCGGCGAAAACACGTGCGTTTCATGCAGGCTGGCGACCTGCTCGCGCAGGCTTGCGACGTCGGTCATGTACGCATTGGTGCTGGTCGGCGTGAAAGAGTGGCTGTCGTCGACCGTGTAGATCGCGGCCAACTGGTCACTGGTTGAAAAGACGTGGTCCAGCCGCGCGGTGCCGAAGTCGTCGCGAATGGTTTGCAGCGGCGTGTTGAGCGCCTCGGCGATGCCCCCGAAATCGGGAGCGCCGGGAGTCGGCCCGGGCCACGCATTGATGTATGGAGAGACGCCGACAAACGCCAGGCCTGACGTCGGGCAGGGGCTCGGCGCCGGACTGATCAGCGAACAGGGAAGATTGCCGCTGCGGGCATTGTTGTCGGGCACCAGGTCCACGCCGGCCTGATGAAGGTGCTGCTGCAAACCTTCCAAATTCGCAAAAATGAACGTGGTGTCTTTCTTGATCGGCCCCCCGAGCGCCGCGCCGAACTGGTTACGCTGAAACCCGGGTACGGAAGCTCCGTTAAAGAAATTGCGCGCGTCCAGATCGTTGTTGCGCAGAAACTCATACACCGACCCGTGAAAATCATTTCCGCCGGATCGCGTTACGATCACCACCTGCGCGCCGGGACGTTTTCCATATTCGGCGCCATAGCTGTCGCGGAGCAGGTTGAATTCGGCCACCGCGTCCACACCGAGCAGTTCCTGGCTCACGCCTCCCGGCTGCATATTATTCTCCGCAGCGCCCGTGAATTCGACGCCGTTGAGCAGGTATAGATTCTGCTGCGGGCGATTCCCGTCGACCGAAAAATTGTTGCCGTTGGTGGAATTCGAGACTCCCACGCCCCCCGTCTTTTCCCATGTAAAATTCACCACGCCGGGATTGAGCGTCATCAGCTCATCGAAACTGCGGCCGTTCAGCGGCAGCTCGCGAATCTCTTGTCCGGGTACCAGCCCGGAGATGTCGGCCGTGGTGTTCTCAACCAGCGGAGCATCTCCGTTGACGGTTACAGTTTGAGAGGTCTGACCGATGGGCATGGTGAAATCGATCGTCGCCGCCTGCCCCACGACAAGCTGGACACCCGTCCGCAACTCGTCTGCAAAGCCCGGCTTTGAGACCCGCACCTGGTAATCCCCGACCGGAAGGGACGCAACCTCATAGCGTCCGGCGGCATCCGTCACAGTGCGGCGGACCCCTCCGGTATTCGCGTTGGTGACGGTTACCGTGGCGGCCTGTATTGCACCTCCTGAAGGATCCGTGACCGTTCCCGAAAGAATCGCAGAAGTCTGTGCGCCGGCAGGGAGGAGCGACAGCAGAAAAACGATGCAGGTTTTCTCTGGGTGTGTCATGTAAACAGACCATTGTATACTACACAAGACAAAGCCGCACCGGGGCAGACAGCGCCTGAGCCCATGTGCGGCACGCGGAGTGGAATCCATCGCGATTGTGCGTCGGTGCGGTTGCCGCTCAGCGCACCTGGTATCCGAAGCTCGCCAGAATCTGTTTGCCGCGGCCGTGGAGCAGAAAATCCGTGAACCGCCGCGCTTCGGCAAGATGCGCCGAATTTTTTACGATGCCCAACTCTTGGCGGATGGGCCGATGCAGATCTTCACTCACGCGCATCACTTTTCCGGATTCTTTGAGAACCAGCGAATACGCCGTAAAGACCGCATCGGCGTTGCCTGAGGTTCCATACTGCCGCGCTACGTTGATGTTCGGGGCGTACACGATCCGGGATTTGACCTGATCCAGGATGCCCAGATGCTGGAGCGTCTGGATGGTCGCTTCGCCGTATGGAGCGAGCTGCGGATTGGCGGCCGCGATCACCTTCACGTCAGGAGAAACCAGATCCTCGATGCGATTCACCTTGGCGTGGCTCGACGCAGGAATCCACAGCGCCAGCACGCCCGTGGCGTAAACCGCGCGGCTGCCCGGCTGCAGCAGATTCTCCTTTTCGAGTTTGGCGACGTGCTCGGAATCGGCCGCGGCGAAGGCGTCGTACGGCGCTCCATTTTCGATCTGCTGCGCGAGCTGCGCGGTCGAAGCGAAGCTGAACACCGGATGAATGCCGGTCTGGGCTTCGAATTCCCGCCCGGCCTGACGGAAGACATCGGTCAGATTGGCGGCCGCTCCCACGGTCACCTGGCCCGCGCCGTTTTCGCGGGCCTGCCCCGCAACGGCCGCTGGCCGCAGCAGCAGGGCGCCGGCGAGGAGCGGGAGACAGGGGAAACAGCGCCCTAGCATAGGATCTTTTATCCACGACTATAGCACGTAAACAAGTCGCGAGCGCCTCAACTCTGCCTCGGGGAGTAGTAAAGCGCCGGCACCGAGGCGCGACCATAGGGAGCGGTCAAAGCACGTTTCAGGCACTGCCAACGGACCGAAACAGTCTTCATAAGAGCACAGCGTGGCCAGCATGCCGGAAATGTGTTCGCGTGCGATCATGCTTCTTGTGAGAATCGTGCTATCGTCTAGTGTAGCTTACATTGTCGTGTAGGCAAGACTTGACGGAAAAACGGAGTTCCTATGGCGTCCGTGATGACCCATCCGACCGAACACCAGGTGCCGATTTCGGCTACCCAACTTCTGATCAACAATCGCTGGGTCCCCAGCGTCTCGGGCAAGACCTTTGCGACCATCGACCCGTCTGCCGGCGAGGCGATCTGCCGGATCGCCGAAGCCGACGCGGCCGACGTGGATAAGACGTGGATAAGACGTGGATAAGACGTGGATAAAGCGGTTCATGCGGCAGGCGCCGCCTTCGAGCAATCCGGTATCGGCCGGGAGCTGGGCGAGTGCGGTCTGCAACAGTACACTGAAGTAAAGACGGTCACGGTAAAGTTGTAGAGTTATTCGAACGAGCTGCGCCGGATGGATCGCCCCATCGCGCACCTCGCACCTCCGGCCGGGACCGCTTGTGCGTCGGCAGACTGAGGAAACAAGGAGAAACGATGACGAAATTCGCAACAACGGCGTTGCTTTGCACGCTGGCATCCGTGGCACTCCCCGCTCAGGTGAACGTGGGCGAGAAGAAGCCCGAAGCCGCCCTGCCTTTCACCATGACCACGGTGACCACCTTTGAACTGCCCTGGCGCATCGCGTTCCTGCCCGATGGGCGCATGCTGATCACCGAAAAGGTCGGGCCCGTCTGGCTCGTGACGCAGCAGGGCGACAAGATCCAGGTCGGCAATACCCCGCCGGTTTATTGGCAGGGTCAGGACGGAATGCTGGGCGTGTTCCTCTCGCCCCATTACGCCACGGACCGGAGCATCTATCTCACTTACGTCGAGCCAGGCGACTACGGCGGCGGGCTGGTGCTGGCGCGCGCCAGGCTGAACGCCGGCGCGACCTCCGCCAGATTGGGAAACTTCGAGGTGTTATGGCGCCAGATGCCCAGAGGCAAGGGCGGACAGGCGGGGGCGCAGGTCGCCTTCTCGCCCGACGGCCAGTACCTGTTCCTCGCGGTCGGCGACCGCCAGCGCATGACCCCCGCTCAGGATCCGAACCAGCCCGTAGGCAAGATCCTGCGCCTCACCCTCGACGGCAATCCCGCCCCCGGCAATCCCGACTTCGGCAAAACCGGCGCTGCCACGATCCCGCTGATCGATCCGCCCCGAGACACCGAAGCTGCCAAGAACGCGAAGGTGGTCAGCACTTATACCTTCACCAGCCCCAATCTGACGCCGGCGGAAACCTGGGCCAGCGGCGTCCGCACACCTTATGGACTCGCGTTTTCCCCGACTGGTGAACTGTGGGAGGTCGAGCACGGCCCGCGCGGCGGCGACGAGCTCAACCTGATCGAGAAGGGAAAAAATTACGGCTGGCCGCTGGTCTCTTACGGCATGAACTATAACGGCGTGCCGATTCCCAACCCCGACACGCGGCCGGACCTGGCCAAGCCGGTGCTCTATTGGGCGCCGGTGATCGCGCCCGGGAATCTGATGTTCTACCGCGGCACTCAGACCTTCCCGCAATGGGACGGGAATGGCTTTGTCAGTGGGCTGGCGACCAAGTCTCTCAACCGCATTATCTTCGACGGCCACGGAGGCGCTCAGGCGGCCGAGCGCTGGGATGTGGGCCGCCGCATCCGCGATGTCGAAGAAGGTCCCGATGGCTCGCTGTGGATGCTCGAAGACGCCAATCCCGGCGCGCTGATCCATGTGACGCCGAAAGCGGTCGGTTCGAATTAGCGCTCCGGCCCTCTTCCTGGCGTGTGTAGATTAGAATGGATTCTCAGACCAGCACCAACCTGATCACTGGAGGCACCTCATGAACGATCACCGATTCCCTGGACTTTACCTCGCCCTTGCGGTCCTTACCGCCGGCGCACATGCGCAGAACGCCGCTCCCAAAGGGGCGCCGCGCCTGGTGTTTTCCGTGAGCTCCAACGCCTGGCCCGATGGCGGGGAGGTTCCCATGAAAAACGCGTTCCGCGGCGAGAATAAATCCCCCGCCTTCGAATTCCATTGGACCCAGGGATCCAATGAAGCTTCCGCGCCCGAAGCGCTCCAAAGCTACGCCGTAATCTTTCACGACGTGGAAAATTCGACCAACAAAACCACTGCCGACACGCTGCACTGGACTGCGTTCAATATCCCCGCGACTGCCAAAGGTCTGCCCGAAGGTCTCGGCGCCGGCGACCTTCCCGACGGAACCCGTAACGGCCCCGGCCTGCGCGCGCGCGGCGGCAATCCGGGCGGATACTTCGGACCGGGCGCGGGACCGGGACCCTTTCATCACTACATCTTCGAGTTTTACGCCCTGGATACCAAGCTCGATCTGCCCGCCGCAACCACGCGCGACGATTTGCTGAAGGCCATGGATGGTCACGTCATCGGCAAAGCCGCCTGGACCGGCCGATTCCACGCGCCGCCGCAATAACCGCCGCTCTCGTATGCACTCACGCGCCTGCCAGCCGCGCCAGCCATGGCGCGGGTTTAGCCGGTTCCCACACAGACTCTCACGGCCGATACAACGGCAGTTGCCATAGAGCCTCCCCTGATTGGGTCGACGTTCGGCGCACGATTCTAACTCGACCGCCAATATTTGGCCCTGTGCTTAGACAGCCAGGCGGAAATTCGGCCTGCCCGGTCGATGCGTCAACTATATTGGCGCCCGAATTTGCATATTCGGAGAGGCCTCTGTAGACTACCGTTGAAGCGGGCGCCGGCATGGATTCCGACCGTTGGTCACAGT
>JASHWA010000104.1 GCA_030044325.1 Bryobacteraceae bacterium | reverse complement strand
CGCTGGACGAAGTTTCCAGTGACAACGGGTGGCTGGAAGTGTTGCGACCAGGAAGGAGCGGGCGTGGGGGATAAGACCTTGCCCGGCATCAATTGCGTCGATGGCTCGCGCGCCAGTACGGGCTTGGAGCGGTGCGCCGGCGCGGCAACCGACTCAGAGATTCGCGGACGAAACCGGCTCATCGATGATGCTCCCCGATATTATTCGCATGGCGGCGCCACTGCCTTGAGTGAGTATAACAAATTCACCATGCCGAACTAACGCCGGGAGTCTGGCGCCGGGAGCTTGGCGCGTCGCATTTGAGAAAGACAAATTCGTCGCACCCAGCCCGCCGCCTTCCGTCGGATGAAACCACGCTTGCGGACATACCTCGCGCGTGTCGTCTCGCGCCAGGCCTTGAACGGCTGCAGGCGAAGCAGGTTCTTCAGCCGTCGCCACCAATGGTTTGCGTTGGGGACAGAGTGGTCTGTCCCTTTTTCAACAAGCTCCTCTCTAGGGCACGGCGACGACGCTGATCCCGCTGCTTACGGAGGTCGAGCCGTTCTGGCGCTGCACCTGGTAGTACAGAACCCGTCCGGGAAGCGCGGGGATCTGCACCGTGCACTGTCCGGTGCAGGGCGTGTAAGCCTGCGCCTCGCCGGCGTAAACGAACGGGGACTGCGCGGCCGGCGATGCCGTCGTGTAGCAGGCCTCGGCGCGGCTGGTGCAGTAGAAATTCGCCGGGTCGCCATTCTCCGCGTAGCCGAATGCCACCCGGATGTTGTCGCCTGCCACACCGGTGAGTTGGACGGTGACCTGCGTTGCGGTGGGAGACGTCCCCGGGGTTGACGCCGGGCCGGGCCACGGTGGCAACTTGGCCCACAACATGTCGGTCCGCTGCCCTTCGAGCCAGGGCGCCATCACTTGCGCCCAGCGCCCGTCGGGCGTCGCCTTCGCATTGGTGAAGTTGTATTGCCGGCCGGGGGCGACCAGCGCCGACGTCAGCCGCCGTACCGCTATACCCGTCGCATCCGTGACATTGGTGGAGAACTGATCGACCCAGAAACCGATCGGATAATTGTTGGCAATGCATGGCGCGTCATAGGCGTAGGTGTTCACAATGCAAGGATTCGCGGTCAAATCGTGCGGGACGCTGACGTACATGCTTCCTGCCGATGATCCTGAGACGCACTCACCGGAATTGTACGCGTAGCAGTAGGCCCAAGATGTCGAATCCCCGAACGTGGCCGACGAATTCGGACCGCTTGCGTCATAAAGCATGTGATAGCCCGACCATCCGACGAAACCCGCGATTTTCGGGTCCGGCATTTGGCTTCCGGCGAAAGTGATGAGGTACGTCTGCGTGTGACCGCTTACCAACGCTACGGTGTTCCCGAACAGCCCCTCGGGTGTCTCCGCACCATTGCCTTGCGAGGGATTATAGTGCCTCACGTCAAGCGCCCAGTCCATTTCCGTCGGTGGGGTGAGCCCGGATTGCTGACGCTTAGATGGATAGCTCTGGAGGTAGATATCAGGCAACTGTGTTGAACTGAACATCGGGTCACCATCAGGATTATTTGTAATCGCCCCTCCGATCTGGGTAGGCATCGGCTCATCGGCCCGTACGATATAGCATGACGGGCCACCGCTCAAAGAACATGTACCTCCTGCCCCCTCAACGTAGGTGTACCCGTTCGACCCCTGCCCGAAATCGGAATGCGCTCCGATAATCGCAGGATTTTCCGCTGTATAGGAAAAGGTCGAGTCGGCCGCGTTGACCCAATATACGCTCCCGAAACAGGCATGGTAGGGTTGCGCGTACATCGTCCAGCCATTCGCGTGGTTCCACTCGGATGAATTATAGGTTCCGCAGGTGAACCCGGAGTAAGGAGTCTGCGATTGCTGGCCATAACGGAATACAATCAGGTCAATATTGCCGGAGGACGGAGAATTGGGGGTCACCTTCACCACCAACATTCGTTCTCCGTATGAGTCTGCTCCGTAATGCGAATCGACCAGCTCATCGCCGACGCCGATCGGCTTGATCAGAGAGTAGGAAGAATTCCACGGACAGGGGTATGCGGCTGCTTCCGCTGTGGAAGCGTGGATCGAGCAGAAATCGCCGGGTACGACAAACTCCAGGCACCGCGCCACACCGGGCGCTCCGTTGGGGGCGGATGTGCCAACCGGTACCGCTCCCAAGTCCTGAATCCAGGTCGGAAGTCCCGAGGGGCAGCTGAAGCCATCCGTCTGGGCGACGGTAGTGTTACCCATCAGGCCAGAGCCGGAGTTATACATTGTCGGTGTTTGTTGCCACGGCCCGGTGAACGCCGAACCGCTGACTTGTCCTCCGCTTCCATTGAGGGTTGCGGTGTTGTACTGTCCGTTCCCGAAGCTCAGACAGGAGTGGATTCCGCCATAGCCGGTTGGAAAGGACGCGAAGGTGTAATTCGCCCACGCCAGAGTCGCCGAAGATCCGCCGATATTCCAGAGCGTGTAGTATCCGGGACCGTCTTGACCAACTCCTATAGCGACGCCGCACATCAACAGGTAATTTCCCTTGATGGCCGCTCCTGTCCCTGGAACAACCGGGGGAACGTTAAACACCGCCGGGTTGATCCCACCGCTCGGGCAGACATGATTCGCCGCGCAGTTGGCAATCTGCGACGTGATGCTGTTAGTCGCGAACAAGTCCGTAAATGTCAATTGCTCGGGCGTGTCCGCCTCGTTGTAGGATTGCGGGTACCCGGGTGTAAGGGCGCGATAGTCGCCCGTGTAGCAGGCTTGAAGGATCGTGGCCGTTCCGAACGGCTGGTTCAGGAACCAGCAGTTGCCTTGCGTAGGGTGCCACCCTGTCCAAGCACGATAACCGCTGCCCGTCGGCCACCAGTTTCTCGCAATCAGGCGCGTCTCGCCAGTCGAAGGAATGAAAAGATAGATCGGCGTCCACGAGCTATTTGACGCGCTCGTCGCGACGGTCAGATACCCCTGAAGCGACGGACTGATCGGATTGCCGTTCGCATCCACGCTCACCGTCACCAAGTTGGTATTCCCGATGTCACCCGACCCGTCCAGCCCGCCGTTATAGGTGGCGCTCCAGGCCAAGTCGTACGCAGCGGACACGCTCACCGCGCCGGTCGAAGTGGTCTTCTCAACGATCAAAGAGAAATTCGCGGAAGTCCAGCTTGCGCCGCTGATGGTGAGACTCTGCGAAAGCGTCAGGTGCAGAGCATCGGTCATCGATGCGATGGTGCAGAGGTTCTGCGGACAGGTCGGAGACGATCCGGCGATGTAAATCAGAGTTCCGCTGGTCCAACTGGTATCCAGGCTGGAGGCTGACCCGCTGCTCGATAAGGTGCACGAGCCGGAGACGCAGCCCATCGTTCCGCCCGCCCGCTGCCCGACCTGCGAATGAAGCGGAGGCGTTCCCCAGGATGCCCATTGCGCCACCGGAAAACCGGTCGATGCCAGCAGTTCAGTATCCGTATACGTTCCCGCCACCGCGTTGGTTGCAAAGCTCACGCTGTTGCCGCTGGCCGCCGTAATCGTGTGGCATCCGTTCAATCCGTTGCCGCCCTGTGCGGTCGGTACGCTGATGCTGGTGATGCCGTTGACGCAGATCTGCTGGCCCACACTCAAGCCGGGAGACGCGGAAAAATTGACCGTCGCCGCGCCACCGCTCACCACGATGTTCGTGAGCGCGGTCGAACCTACTCCGCTCCACGGCGATTGGAGGCTCCAGGATTGCGGCGCGGTGCCGGCAAATGCCGGTGTCGATTGCGGCAGGACGATATTTTGCGAGCTGGTGAAGCAGCTCTGATTGTTCACGCTCCAGCACACCGCAACTGTCCGGTTCGCCGCGCTCGGGTCTGTTCCACTGCCCCACATGCGGACCAGAAAATCCGCGTACGCCAAATGCGGGTCCCACGCACCGGTCTGCTGGTACAGGATCGATGTCGGAATCACCACGACCAGAGCTAACGGCGTGCCGGCGGCGCAGCCCGCGGACGGGTTGCACGTCGCCAGGCTCGATGAACCTGCGGAAAGCGCATTGGATGGATTTTGCCATCCCGCCCCACCCACTGCATAATTGAAGGTCTGCGCGGCCTGGACAAACCCGAAGTCCGCCGCATCCGTCATGCGCTCCAGTTGGACGCCGGTGATCGGATCGTTGTAAACGGAAGGTCGATTGCTCCAGTTGATCTTCGGAACCGCGACGTTGCCGAAGGCGCCGGGATCGAACGGCATCTGCTCCGGCTCGTCATCGCCCAGCGGCGGATCGAGAGTGGTGAATGACGTCGAGACTTCGGCGTCTGATC
Source organism: Bryobacteraceae bacterium (assembly GCA_030044325.1). GTDB lineage: Bacteria > Acidobacteriota > Terriglobia > Bryobacterales > Bryobacteraceae > Palsa-187. The sequence goes on along the minus strand of JASHWA010000104.1, from coordinate 14,578 downwards.
CGCACGTCGCTCCAACCCAGTGCAGCGTGTTCGCCTGCAACGCGCGCGAATAACGGTTCCCGTCCAGTCCCAGCGCCACGGTGCGGGTTCCCGCCACAAACACGTGCAAGCTCCCGCCGACAAAGTTGGTGAAGCGCGACCCTTCGATGCCGGTCAACAGGGAGCCCGGGCGCGAGTCCATGTTCGCGCCGGGGAACAGACTGGAGTTCACGTCGTTCACCATTGCGGCAAAGCTTGGCCCCTCGCTGACTCGATACGCACAAAACCCGGTTTGATCCGTGGTCACGTGGACGATCGCCTGCGTGGCCGTGACGTCTTCTTTGTTTACCACGATCTTGGTCGAGCCCGCACACTGAAGCGCAGCCGCCAGCCCCACGGCCAGCGCCGCTCTAAAGCTCATATTTCGCATTGTAGCCCCTAGAACGTTTCCAATAGCGCGCGCATCCACGTGTTCGTGTTCACGCAAAGGTAATAATAAGTGCCGTCGGTTGCCCAGGTTCCCGCGACGCAGGACGACGAAGACGTCGAGGGCACGGCGACCCGCAATCCAACCACTGTCGGGTCCGTCTGCAAGGTGTTCTGTCCGGGCGTTTGCGTGAGCTGAATTCCTGCGCCCGATGCCAGCGTCTGCGTGCTGAGAAATGCCCGAAAATCCGCGCCGGTCGCGCTCCACGCGCCGCTGGTTGCCGTCCAGGTGAACAGCGGAAGCGAATTCAACGGGAACGCGGTCACCCCGGATTGCGTGGTGCACCCGCTCGAACATGTGGCCGTCACGTTATGTCCAACGGTCAACACGCCGGTGCTGGAAATGTAGATATAAGCCGTCCCGGTTCCGCTCGAAAGCGTGACCGTGCCGCCGCTCAAGAACGTGTACACCTGGGTTCCAAAGCGGATATTGCACGGCGTCGCCGAGGTGCACGCCGCGGCGATCGTAAGCACCGCGGAGCTGGTGCGCGTCACGGCAAAATCTCCGAGTTGACTGGCCACCGACGCGCCACCGCTTCCACCCGAGCCGCCGGCTTCGAGACTCCAGGTATTCGTTGACGTGCACCCGTAAACGTTCGAACCCGCCGCCCCGGCCAGAAAGAAGAGCTGGCCCGTCGTGCACGTCGCCGGAAGCGCCGTCCCGGTCTGAACAGGCTTGGTGCCGGAGAAGGAGGAGAAATCGGGGTCCTTGCTCTGTTTCGGCAGGTTAACGGCCGTCTGGCCCGAGACCAGCACGAGGCTGATCGTGCATAAAATCGTTCGACAAATCTGTTTCCGCATTGGTTTCTGCCCGCCCCGAACTTAGCTCAGACCTATCGCGAATACGATCGCGCAAGGCGCTATGTACACGAAAAGAGGCGAAATTCGCGCCGAAATTTGCGCGAGAATCACGCGTTGTCGCGCGTTTTGAGCCCATAGCCGGCCACCACGCGCGCGAAGCGCATCAAAGTCTCACGCGGCTCAACGCCGATTCGGCGCAATTCAAACACATCGGCCCCGCTGTGGTTTACGCCCTGGCCCGCCGTCACCGCCGATTCAAAACCGGCATCCTTCACGATCTCAATCGCGCTGGCGGTATAATCCGCCCGGTGTCCGTTCGGATAACAGAAGTGCCGCACTCTCGCCTGTGTCTCCGCTTCAATCCGTGTTTTGGATCCGCAGATTTCGCTTTCCAACTGCTCGTGCCGCTCTAACCGGGAAAGAATCGGATGCGTGCGTGTATGCGCCCCGAACTCGACCCCGCGTGTGGAAAGGAATCGAACGTCGTCCCACTCGAGAGGCGCGTACGAAGGCGGCGGCCGGTCGGGAAGCTCGACTCTTAGCAAGCCTGGAAGCTTCTTGAGCCAGTCGACCCGCTCCTGGTCGGAAACCTTCTTGAGCGCCTCTTTAATGGATAGAGCCGCCCGCTCGCGCGCGCCGTCGCTGTCGAACTTCCACGTCTGCGGATCGCCGATACTGGCGGCCAGTTCGCGAACCCGCGCGTTCCGCACGCAATGGCTGACCTGATCGACCCACAGCCATGTCTTGCGGTCTGGAAGATCCGTTGTCAGGAAAACGGTCGCCGGAATTCCGTGCGAACTGAGCGCCGGGAAGGCCCTTTCGAGGAAATCCCGATACCCGTCATCCACGGTCACAACGACTGCGCGCTCCGGAATCGGCCCACCGGAACGGATGGCGCTCACCGCCGCGCTGAGCGAAATGGGCCGATAGCACTCCCTCAGGTGGGCGCACTGCTCGATGAAACCGGATGCGTCCGGGAAACGATGGTACATCAGGATCCGCACCGAGTTGCGCAGCCCGCGCCGCGTCCACCATGTGCCGCCTGCATAATGAAACAGCGCTTCCGCGATGCGCCCGTTTGCCCGATTCCACAACGTACTGATATTGTAGCCGTTAGTTTGCGATAATGACGAAGATTCGGTATGTGCGGCATTGCCGGAGTTTTTTTTCGTCGCGACGGCGCGCAGCTAAGCGGAATTCGCGCCATGTGCGACCAGATCCGGCATCGCGGACCGGATGACGAGGGCTACCATATCGATCGCCGCTGCGGCCTGGGCATGCGCCGCCTCAGCATTATCGACCTGCACACCGGCCATCAACCCATTTCCAATGAAGATGGGTCCCTTTGGATCGTTTTCAACGGAGAAATCTATAATTATCAGGAGCTCCGTGAGGACCTGCTGCGGCGCGGACATCGTTTCGCCACGTCGAGCGACACCGAAACGCTGATCCATCTTCATGAAGAGTACGGGGTCGAGGGCCTCGGCAAGCTGCGTGGCATGTTCGCCTACGCTTTGTGGGACGCGCGCTCCCAATGCTTATGGCTTGTGCGTGATCCGTTCGGAAAAAAACCGCTCTATGTTGCCGACACCTCCGCGGGATTGTATTTCGCGAGCGAGCTCAAGTGCTTGCGCGCCGCGGGCGTTCCTCTCGAGCTCGATCCCTACGCGCTTCGCCTGTATCTTCAGTTCTCCTATATTCCGGATCCATGGACGCCATATCGCGCGATCCGCAAGCTTGCGCCCGGCTCCTGGATGAGATGTGATGCCGACGGCCGGATCGAGCAAGGCCGCTTCTGGAAATTGCCGGTCCCCGCCGCTCAGCCGGCGCCCGATCTCACTGAAAGCGATGCCTGCTCGAAGCTTCGGGAGATTTTCGACGAATCCGTGCGCCTCCGCATGATCGCCGATGTGCCTCTCGGCGCGTTCCTCAGCGGCGGAATCGATTCGAGCCTGGTCGTGGCTTCCATGGCTCGGCAATCTTCCGGGCCCGTGAAAACCTTCTCCATCGGGTTCGAGGAAGCCGGGTTCAACGAGCTGCCCTACGCCAGAGAGGTGGCGCGCCAGTATGCCACCGAGCACCACGAACTCCTCGTCCGGCCGGACTCGATGGATCTCGTCTCCCGAATCCTGCATCATTTCGACGAACCGTTCGGGGATATGGCGGCGATTCCCACTTATCTGGTCTCTGAATTCGCGGCGCAGCACGTCAAAGTCTGCCTGACCGGCGATGGCGGCGACGAACTCTTCGGAGGCTACGAAAGCTTCTTCGCCATCGAAAGCAGCGCCTGGATGGACCGCATTCCGCGCTTCGCTCGCCGTCTGATCTCGTCTGCCGCCGACCGCCTGCCCTACTCCGCCCTGGGCAAGAACTATTTGCGGATGATGAGCCGGCCTTCGGCCCTGGAGCGATATTTCGAAAATAACAGCGCGCCGTATTTCCTTCGCCGCAATCTTTTCGAGCCCGGCTGGCTGCTCGAGGATGGCGAGCATGCGCTGCGCGAGGCGTTTTCCGATTGCATCCCCCCGAACGATGCGGGGATTCTGAGCCAGGCGATGTACTTCGAAGCCACCGCCAAGTTGACCGGGGACATGCTGGTCAAAGTGGATCGCATGTCGATGGCCAAGTCTCTGGAGGTGCGTTGCCCGATGCTCGATACACGGCTGGCCCAGCTTGCCGCCCACATCCCGCACGCCTGGAAGATTCGTGGCGGCGCCGGGAAGCGCATTCTGCTCCATGCGCTCGGCGATCGCCTTCCGGCGCCCATCGTCCACCGCAAGAAAATGGGTTTCGCCGTTCCCGTCGCGATCTGGTTCCGCGGCCCCCTGCGAGACCTGCTGTGGGACAGTTTGGCCGGACCGCGCTTCCTCAATCGGGGGATTGTGGCGCGCGAGTTCCTGGAGGCGATGCTGCGCGAGCATGCCTCCGGCCGGCGCGACAATTCTCAATGGCTGTGGATTCTCCTGATGCTGGAAATGTGGCTCCGCGAATTTGAAGCTGCCGTCGCGCAACCGCTCTCCGCCGGCCAACTTACCTCATGTCAGCAGTAGAGCAGGATCAAGCCGTTCGCCGCGGCAAGCGCTTTATCGTTAACCTTTTGTGGAATTGGGTTGGCGTGGGCGCGACGCTCATCGCGGGCCTGCTGATTTCTCCCTACCTGATCGCCAAACTTGGCGCCGAGGCTTACGGCATCTGGGTGCTCTCCTTTGCCTTGGTGGAAAATTATGCGTTCTTCGACTTAGGCTTCCGCTCCGCCACCGTCAAATATGTGGCTCACTATTGGGCGACCGGTGAGCCCGTGCGGGTGAATGAGGTTCTCAATACCGTGGTCTCCTACGCGGCGCTCGTGGCCACGGTGCTGTACGCGGCGACCCTGATGGGCTCGGCTTATCTCGACCGGTTTTTCAAGATTTCGCCCGCATATGCACATTCCTTCCGAACCCTGGTGCTGCTGGTTTCGATGAGCTGGTGCCTGGGTTTCGTATTTCAGAATTTCGCGGCATCCCTCGAAGCAGTGCAGCGCTTCGATCTTTCCAACAAAGCCGGTGTGATCACGATCGTTTATCGTGTAACCGGGACCGCGATTCTCCTCTATCTCGGGCGGGGATTGGTGGAGATAGGAATCCTGACCATCAGCAGCCAAATCCTGGGATACATTCTCTATTTCTTGCTATTTCGACATATTTTTCCGCAGCTGCATTTGTCTCCGCGATTTGCGAGCCTTGCCGTGTTCAAGAAAATGGGGAACTTCGGAATTCACACCTTCCTGGTGAGCATCGCAAACATGATTCTGACCCAAAGTCCTCCGCTTCTGATCGGGCACTTCCTTCCCGCCGCTTTTGCCGGTTATTTTGCGGCCCCCAACCGGCTGTTGCAGTACAGCGGAGAGGCGGTTGGCCGCGTCGGCGTCATTACCAACGCCAACACCGCCGAACTCCAGGCTCGCGGAGACAATCGTCACCTGCCGCACCTCGCGGTCTTCACCAACCGTTACTGCGTGACGCTGTTTATGCCGGTCGCGATCGCCCTGTGGGTATTTGGAGACGCCATCTTTCGTTTGTGGGTGCCGTCGATTGCCGCCTACAGCGCGCCGCTGCTGCGGATTCTCCTCGTCGGCTACATGATCGGCGTGATCGGGCAGTTCAGCTCCTGGATGCTGTTACAGGGTATGGGACGCCATCAGGCGTATGCGCGCAGCATGATCGCCGAAGCGGTTTTGTGCCTGGGTTTCCTTTTATGGGTGATCCCTCGTCACGGGATCACCGGAGCCGCCATCGTGATCTCGGTTTTGATGACGATCAATCGTGGCCTGGTTACCCCCTGGCTGGTCAGCCGTGAAGTCGGATTCTCTTTTGGAGGCTTCGTCTTTTCTACCTACTTTTGGCCCGTCGTTTCCGGGATTCCGGCAGCGCTCGTGGCCGTGCTGCTGAAATCTTTCTGGTTGACCGGTCGTAACTGGATGCAAATCGGAGCCTCGGTCGCAATTATCGGTTTGGTCTATTTTGCCGTGGCTGTGTTCCTTTGCGTGCCTCCCGATCATCGCATGCTGATGCGATCGTGGGTCGCGCAAAAACTTCGTTTGAGCGCCGCGTAATGCGGCCTCCCCGGGAAATTCGCGACCGCCTGCGCCAGGAGCTTCGCAATCTTGTGCTGTGGGCCGCTCCACCCCCACGCCTCAGTGAACAGATTGCTCCGGCTCCGCTGCCTCTGTTGCCGGAGCCGGCGAAGGTTGCAGCGCTCCTGTCGGGCACGTCGTTTCCGGACGAGTTGCGCTCTCACGCGCGCGATATTCTGGCCCACCGCTTCCCCCTTCTGGGGCTCAAGGTCGAAACCGGCCGCGAGATCCGCTGGCGCAAGGATTATGTCAACGGACCGGAGACCGGCGCTTCGTATTTCCGCCTGGTTCCTTATCTGGACGCCGCCCGCGCGGGCGATCACAAAGTGATCTGGGAGCTGAATCGGCATCAGCACCTCGTCCTGCTGGCACAGCTGTATTGGTTCGACGCGGACCCGGCGCTGTTGACCGAAATCTGGAGCGAACTCGAAAGCTGGATGGACGCCAATCCGTTCGCGCGCGGAATCAACTGGGCAAGCGCGCTCGAGGTCGCATTTCGCGCGCTTTCCTGGACTTGGATTTATCATCTTACCGGTCGGCACATGCCGCCGCGTCTGCGCGGACGCTTTTTCGAATCGCTCGAGCGCCACGGCCGCTTTATCGAAGTCAATCTGTCTTTTTATTTTTCGCCCAATACCCACCTGTTGGGAGAAGCCGTCGCGCTGCACGCCTTGGGAGCGCTGTTTCCTGTGTTTCCGCGCGCCGCGCGCTGGCGCGAAATCGGCGCTGAGATCGTCAATGCACAACTCGAGCGCCAGGTTCGAACCGACGGGGCGCATTTCGAGCAGTCCAGCTACTACCACGTTTACGCCCTCGATATGTTCCTGTTTCACGGTATCCTCGCCCGCGCCGGCAAAGAATATCGCGAAAAAATCGCGCTCATGGCGGATTATCTGGCAGCCATACAAGGGCCTTCCCGAACCCTGCCCTTCATCGGAGACGATGATGGAGGCCGTTTTTTTTATCCATTCGGGTGCCGACGGCGCTTCGCACGCGCAACGCTTGCGACCTGTGCCGCCTGGCTGGGCGCATCGCGCTGGAGCTACGATCGCGAGGATCTTTTCGCGCTGGCGGCCTGGTGGATCGGATGCGCCGATGGCTCGGCGCGCGCGCCGCTTCGCTCCCGCCTGTTCGCCGAAAGCGGAATGGCGGTGATGACGGCGGGCGACCGGCATATACTGATCGACGCCGGCCCGTTCGGACCGTGGGGCTCAGGCCATAGCCATTCCGATACGTTGAGCATCGTCGCACGCGCCGGCGATCGTGAAATCCTCATCGATCCGGGCACCTACACTTACGTCGGAGACGCCGCCGCGCGCAACTGGTTCCGCGGTTCGGCCGCTCATAACACCCTCCGCATCGACGGTCTCGATCAGGCTGCGCCCGTGAATCCTTTTCGCTGGAAGGACCAGCCGAAAGTGATCCTGCGCGATTGGAAGACGACGGAAACTGGGGATTTTCTCGATACCGAATGCGCCTTCAGCGGCTTCTTCCATCGCCGCCGGGTCCATTTTCTAAAACCCGATCTTCTCTTCATCGTGGATGCAGTCTCCGGCCTCCCTGGGGAGCATGAAATCGAACAGTTCTGGCATCTGGACTCGGCGGAAGACCGGCCGCGAATCGCCACGTCGGATCCCGCCGAGCTGATTTCTGACTTCCGGTCCGATGCATTCGCGTCCCGGAAAGCTGGAGTGGCCTTGCATGTGAGGAAGCGATCGCAGCTTCCCGCGACCATGGCCGCGGCACTCGATCTCGGCGCCGCGGATCGGGAGTTGACGGTGGAATGCGCCGGTGACTTCGCGCGCTTGATCGTCAACGGACGCGAACTCGTCCACGATTCAGCCTAGTGTGGTGAGTTAATAGGGTATGCAATGAACCGCGACCAAAGGGAGCGGCGAGCGATTCGGCGAACTCCTAACCAACGACAGTGGGTCCGCTGTGAGCCGTCACCTTGGCGTGCCATGAAAATGACGGCAACGTGGTTCTGGAACGGCTACACTGATGGGATGTGCGGCATTGCCAACATCGCCGGAATTACGTGGGAGGATGAAGGCGAAACCGTTCAACGCCGCGTCCAGCGCTTTCGCCGGGCCGTGCCGAGCCGCCGATGAAGTTGCTTTGGGTCAAGGCGGATTTCTTGCATCCTCCCGACCGCGGCGGGCAAATTCGCACCCTCGAGATGCTGAAGCGCCTGAAAACCAGGCATGAAATCCATTATGTCGCGCTTGATCGCGGAGACTCCCAGCCCAGCGGCGAATATTGCTTTCGCGCGTACCCCATCGAGCATCGCGTGCCGGCAAAGAACACCGCCGCCTTTGGCGTGCAACTTCTGAAGGGGCTTGTCTCTCCGCTTCCGGTGGCCGTAGGCCGCTATCGCTCGGAGTCAATGCGGCGGAAAATCGAAAGCCTCCGGCGCGAGCACCGGTTCGATTCGATCGTGTGCGATTTCCTGTTCCCCGCGCCCAATATTCCGGACCTTTCGCGCTGCGTCCTGTTTCAGCATAACGTCGAAGCGTTGATCTGGCGACGCCACGTCGTGGCTGCCCCCAGCGCCTTGCATCGCTGGTATTTCGAGATCCAGGCGCGGCGCATGGCCGCATTTGAAGGCCAAGTGTGCCGGACGGTGCGTAAGGTAATCGCGGTTTCCGAAGCTGATGCCGAACTGATGCGCAAGGAGTACCGCGCTCGCCGCGTAGACCCCATCCCCACCGGCGTCGATGTGGATTTCTTTCGTCCTCCCGCTGCCGTTCCCACGGCGAGCGACTTGGTTTTCATGGGGTCCATGGACTGGATGCCGAATATCGACGGCGCCGAGTGGTTCGTGCGCGAGGTTCTGCCCTTGATCCGCAAGCGCAGGCCGGCATGCTCCGTCACATTTGCCGGCCGCACGCCCGCGCGGGCGCTGCGCAAGCTCGCATCCGAGGATGCGAGGATTCATGTCACCGGGACGGTGCCGGACATCCGTCCGTATCTTTGGGGCGCCGCGCTTTCGATCGTCCCCCTGCGCATCGGCGGAGGAACGCGGCTCAAAATTTTCGAGGCGATGGCCGCGCGCGTACCCGTCGTTTCCACCACCATTGGAGCCGAAGGATTACCGGTCACCCGCGGATCGGATATCTATATCGCCGATCAGCCGGAAGAATTCGCGCGCTGCTGCCTGGAGCTTATCGAAAACCGGAGCGGCCGCGACCGCATGGCCGCCGCGGCCTGGGAACTGGTCGCCTCGCGCTTCTCCTGGGAAGCGGTGGCGCACGAATTTGAACGATTGCTCGAATGCTGAAGCACGCCGCTATCGTTGCCGCGATTCTTGCGATCTTCGCCGCACTGGCGCGGAACACCGCCGGCTACGGCCCCTATTGCTATGACGAGGCCGACTACATGTACGCTGCCGAACGCGGGATGGCGCCAAACTGGATCGATTCGCCCACCAATTCCCTGCCGGCACTGATACGCGTCGGGTTGGATCGTCCCCGCGACCAGGGGCAAGGCCAGCGCGCGGAACTTTCCGAATGGATTCGCGGAACTGATGACATTCTGTTTTACCGCCACTGGCATGGCCCCATCTATATCAGTTGGCTCGAGCTTACCCGGCCGTTCGCTTCCGAAGAGCGCACCGTCCGGGCCGCCGGCGATATTTTCCCCTTGCTCACGGCGATCGCCATGTATTTCGGAGCTCTAAGCTTGCTGCCTCGGGCAGCCGGATCCGTCGCCGCGATTCTCGCCGCGGCACTTTTTCTATGGAGCTTCCCCGTCGTCCGCACCACCGAACTCGCCCCGCATCAGTTGTTTGCGCTTTCGACCACGTTGACGTTGATTTGTCTCGCGAAGATCTGGCAGGACAGCCGTTCGCCGCGCGCCTGGTGGTATGCTGCCGTCGCCTTCGCGGCCGCCGATGTTTGCATTCTGGAAGTCGGTCTTGCGATGGCGGCAACCGCGCTCGTTTGCGGCTATCTCGCGCGCAAGCGGTTGAACGCGGACTGGGCCCTTGCCGCGCGGTCAATAGCGTTATTGATCGCGGTGATCACGGCCATTTGGCCCGCCGCGATCTTTAAGCTTTCCCTGCTCAAGTCCTATCTCTTCATGGCGTACCTTGCCTTGTTCCGGCATGGCGCGTGGGGAAGCGACATCGGGTTGGGAGAAACGTGGCGATTGAGAATAGCGAGCTCGCCCGTTCCCTGGATCGTGTTCGCCGTCGCGGCTGTTTGTTTCATGCGGCGGCGCAGGGCGCCCGTGCTGATCCCCTCCGCTACATTCACCGTGCTGATGTTCCTGGCGATCTCGCGCGTCAATACGGATGTTCCGCGCTACGTGCTCCCGCTATGGCCGGGCATTGTGCTGTTCGGCGCGCTAGGCGCCGCCATTCTCGTCGAAAAATGGCGCGCGCCGGCACAATCCGCGATCGCCCTCCTGATTTGCGCGGCGATGTTTCTCACTTCCTGGCCGAACATCCGCCGCAACCTGCCGCGCCCGAATCGCCGCGCTGAGGCGATCCTGGCGATCGTCGCCCCGCTGGCTCCCTCACACCCCGTGCTGCTCGTGCCCCATGACGATATGCCCATGCTGCACTACTACTTTCCCGGAGTCCGCGTGAAAACCTACTATACGGCGGATGAAATTCCCTCGCTGATCCACGCCCAACCGGTCGATGGCGTCGTGTCGCCAGGGGATGCTCCCCGGCTGGTTGGAACCAAGGAAGCCGCCGCCGGGAGCGCGTTACACTAAAAGCCATGTCTTCGTCCCCCGGCCATCGCGAGCGGCAACAACGCCGGGAAACGGTGCTGCACGGACAGCCGCCCGCGGACGCCGCGTCCGCGCCGGTGGCGTAATTGAGCGGCTCTCCTAAAATCCCGGTTCTTCTGATGGCCCGCGAGCTGCACATCGGCGGCAGCGAGCGGCAGATGACGGAAGCCGCCAAGCACCTGGACCGGTCCCTGTTCGAGCTGCACGTCGGCTGTTTCAGTCCCGCGGGCGTGCGCGCCGAGGAACTGCGCGATTGCGGCGTGTCCGTGGTCCATTTCCCGGTCCATTCCTACCGCTCCACGGTCGCGCTGCGCGAAGCGCACCGGCTGATGCGGTACATTCGCGATCGCCGGATTCGGATCGTCCATACCTGGGACTATCCGTTGAACGTTTTCGCCATTCCCATCTCGCGTCTGACGACGCCCGCCATTTCCATCTCCAGCCAGCGCTCGCACCGCAGCTTGATTCCCAAAGCGTTTCGGCCCCTGGTCCAGCTTTCCGACCGGTTGTCGCATGCCCTGGTGGTCAATTGCGAATACGTTCGCCGTCATCTCCTCGAACAAGGAGTTGCCCCCCAAAAAATTTGGGTCTGCTACAACGGCATCGACCTGGAGCGTTTTCGTCCCGTCCCGCCGGCGCCGCGCGGCCCCACGGTGGGCGTCGTTTGTGCCCTTCGCGCCGAAAAGGATCTCGGAACTCTGATCGACGCCTTCGCCGCGGTCCGTGATCTTGCGCCGGACCTGAATCTGCTGATCGTCGGCAGCGGCAAGGAACTCGGCGCGCTCCAACTCCGCGCACGCCAGGCGGGTCTCGAAGCGGCCTGCCGTTTCGAACCGGCAACCGCGGACGTCGCCCGCTGGCTGCACACCATCGACATTTTTGTTCTTCCATCAAGAACCGAAGCTCTTTCGAACTCGCTCATGGAGGCCATGGCGTGCGGCTGTTGCGTGATTGCTTCGAATGTCGGCGGCAATCCCGAGCTGGTCCGCGACTCGGAAACCGGCCTCCTGTTTCCCCCCGGCGACGTGAACGGCCTCGCCGGCGCGCTTCGCCGCGTTATTCTCGATCCCGCTCTGCGTGCCCGCCTGGCGAACGCAGGTGGATGTTTCCTGCGTGAGCGATTCTCTTCAGCCAAAGCCGTGGATCGGCTGGCGGAGATTTACCTCACTTTGCTGGGCCGGACGGCGGGCTGATCCGGGATTCGAAAATTCTTCCCAGCCGTCGAACGTTGGCCGTTAGTTCGTACAGCTCGGCGACGCGCACGCGGCCGGCTTTTCCCAAACGCTCCCGCAGCTCGGCATCGTCGTAAAGCCGCGCCAGAGCCTCGGCTAGAGCCTCGCTGTCGGCGGGGGGAACCAACAGGCCGTCGACCTCGTTTCTGATCAACTCCGGAATTCCCGTTACCCAGGTCGCCACGCATGCGATCTCCATCGCCATGGCTTCCATCAGCACCACCGGTACTCCTTCGGCGAAACTCGAAAGCGCAAACACATCGCTCTCCGAGTAAACCGAAACCACCCCGTCCTGGTTGAGCGCGCCCTCGAAGCGCACGTATTGCCCCACGCCTGCTCTTGCTGCCGCCTGTTCCAGCATCCTCCGGTCCGGACCATCGCCGACCAGGCGCAGCACCACCGGCCGGTCCCGCTGAAGCAGCCATTCGACCGCCTCGATCAGCAAGATGTGGGATTTGGGCGAAGCCAGCCGCCCGACGCAGGTGATCACCATCGGGCGCGGCGAGACGCGGAACGGTCGCGGCGCGAATTGCGCCAGATCGACGCCTAGCGGCGCCACCTCGATCCGGCTCCAGTGTTCCGCCGGGGAAACTCTGGCGAGCTGCCCCTTGCCGTATTTGCTGATGGCGCAAATGAATGCCGCGCGCTCGATTTTCTCCGGCAATAGGAATCCGATACTATCCTTGAACTCATCCGACCCGTGGATGGTCATCGAAACCGAGATCGGAAACACCACGCTCAGAAACAGCGCCACCGTGGAAGAAAAATGAGTGTGGACGTGCGTCAATCCTTCGCGCTTCAGCCACTGTCCCACCGCCACGGCCTGTCCGAAATAAGCCACGTGGTACACCGTTTTCCGCAGGTCCATTCGCGCCGTCTTGACTGCATAAGCCAAACCGCGCACATAGGGAACAGGGCGGGTGAGCAGGACCGTAAAATGGTCCCCCAGAATGCGCCCCCATCCGCCGCCTTTGACATAAAAAGTGCGTCCGGCCTCTTCTCGTTCGGCAGCCGGCAGCTCGCCAGTCGGCCGGTCCGGCCGGCGAATCGATACCACCCGGATATCCAGTCCCAACCGCCGGAGCTCGCGCACCTCCCGCAGCAGAAATGTGTGACTGATTGTGGGATATTGGCTGATGAGGTAAGCGAGTCTCAGCGGCTTTGCCCTCGCAACATTTCCATTGTGGAAAGAATACCCGATCCGCGCTGGCTACGCACGTCTCGTGTTTTCCGAAACGGCGCGTTCCGTCAGCCGCGCGCACACCCAACCTTATAACGTCACTGGAATCGCGGCTCGCGATTTCGGAAACACGCTGCGTTGCGCGTCATCTAATCCGCGTGAATCCCGAGTCACCTAATTTAAACGAAAGGAATCCTTTAGAAACTACCATGGGCGATACAGAGCAAAAGATCCGCTTTGCGATCGGTTCGGCGGCTGCGGCGGCCGCCATTTTCGCGCCGCTCGGTTATCGTTGGAAAGGCGTGCTCACCGCGGTGGCCGCCGATGCGATTCTGACGGGCGTTTTCCGCACGTCCCCGTTGCGCAGGCTGATTCGAGCCTGACCGCCCGCAATAAAATCAGGCGCAAATGAACGCGAATGTACGCGTATGCGTGTTCATTTGCGCGCCGGATTCTCAGGTTTGTACGCCACGCAATCGATTTCGACGCGCATCGGATTGACGAATTCGCACACGATGGTCGTGCGCGCCGGCCGGTGCTCGCCGAAGAATTCGGCGTAGACTTCGTTCATCGCCTTGAACTCGCTCCCGTCTTTCAGATAAACCGAGCACCGTACCACGTCGGCCATGGTCGCGCCGCAGCCTTCAAGAATCGTCTTGAGGTTGGAAAGCACTTGGCGCGTTTCGTGCCGGATATCGCCGGAATTGAGCTTATCCGTCTTCGGATCTACCGGACCCTGCCCGCTAACGAAAATGAAATCGCCCCCACGCACCGCCGGCGAATACGGCCCCCGCGGCGTGGGCGCGTTCGGAGGGAAAATCCGCTCGATGCTCATTCCGTTTTCTTGCGCCGCGTGCGCCGCAGAGCGCCCGCGCCCTGCGGTTTGGGAGCCCGTTTTCGGGCCGGAGCCTTCTTTGGTTTGGGCGGAGGAGGATTCGGCTCGAAAATCGTAGGCTGACCTTCAACATACGGCTGCGGCTCGTATTCCTCTTCGACTTCCGCGTGCACCGGCTCCGGCTCGGCGTGCGCGGGCTCTGCCGGCGGATAAAATTCCGCGCCCAGATACACCAGCATCCCCTGGTCTTCGTGCGGCTCTAGCCGAACCACGGTTTTATCCTGCGCGTAATTCAGAAACTCTGTGAACTCCTGAAATCCGTACGCGCTCGGATCGAGATTGGGCTGCTCGTTGCGGAACCAGTGTTCCAGATCCTCCACCGGACATCCGTTTTCGATATCCAGGCGATGATTTTCGAGCACGTCGCGCAGCGCCGGCAGCAGGTCTTCAGGCTTCAGTGTCGGACGCTCCGGCTGGGCCAGGCCCTTGCGCTCGATGATGTACCGCCCGCCCGTTCCGCTGACGTTCACCAGATCGCCGCGCTTCAATTTTTCGACGAAGTCCGAAAAACTCGAAGCTCCATAGGCGCGCTCGTTGAACGCCGGATCGAGCTGGAGCATCGTGGATTTCAACAGTCCCAGCTGCGGCTGCACCGCCCGCCGTTCGAGCACTTGCAGCGCACGCTCCACCAGCGGCATCGCCTGCGCGAG
>JASHWA010000103.1 GCA_030044325.1 Bryobacteraceae bacterium | reverse complement strand
GCTGGCGCTTCAGCCGCTCGCTTACACGGACGATGTCGTCGGGATGATGCTGGCCGTCGGCATCCGCGGTGACCACCCCCCAACCGGGATGCTCCGCGATGGCATACGCGATCCCGGTCCGCAACGCCGCGCCTTTTCCCAGATTTTTCCCATGCCGCAGAACTTTCGCGCGGCAGGCTTCGAAAACCGGCTGGTATTCGGGGCCGCTGCCGTCATCCACCACCACAATCGATTCGAAAGCGGCGCGCGCTGCGTCGATGATCTTCGGCAGCTCGCCTCCCGGGCGGTACGCGGGAATCAACAGCAGGTTCGGCAAACAAGAAGTATAAATGCCGGTAGTGGGTAGCCGAAAGCGGGTGTCCCATCTTCACTGGCCAATCCGGCTGCTCATTTCCCACCAGTGTGGCCGAAAACCACCGGTAAAACGCACGCCGATTCAGGGAGTATTTTCGGTAAGTCTTTCCACTCCGGAACACCGAAATGGAACCCGGAGCGACTGTGGCACCCGATTCACAACAACACACCTTTTTTATTTCAATTGTTTGCATCCGGATAGCGCAAGTGGCATCTCGATTGCTCAAATGCGGGCGTATGAAAAAGATGAGAGCTCACGGACGACCGGTTGCTCCTCTCAGCAGTTTCCCCGAGCAGTATCCCAAACCCCTATCCCTCTAAAAATTCCTTCAGCACCCTACCCAACCGGTCCCGTGAGCCTCTAAGGGGCTTTCTTCGTCCGGGTAGTCGGCAATCGTGGTAATGCTGCCTATCGTTTTGCCCACTCTCGCCGATATATAAACCGATGAAGCCTCAACCGACCCTGCCCCCGCCAACCGAGGAGATCCAGTTTCTGCTCAGTCTGCTGCGCATCAGCTTTCCCGGCGAAAGCGCTTCGCGCGAATCGCTCGCCATTCAGGAACTGCTGAAATCCTCGCGCTAACCACGCTAACCAGTCGACCCAAGGCGACCCAGCCCCAGTTCCCTTAATCTGGAAGCGTGAGAATCGTCTCGCTGATTGCCAGCGCCACGGAAATCGTGGACGCGCTGGGGCTTGGGGAATTCCAGGTCGGCCGTTCGCATGAATGCGACCACCCCGCTGCGATCAAGAACCTCCCGGTCTGCACCGCGCCGCGCTTCGACATCTCCGGGGACAGCCGCGAAATCGACCGCCGCGTGAGACAAACGCTGAGAGAGGCGCCCAGCGTTTATCGCGTCTTCGACGATATCCTCGAATCGCTCGGGCCCACGCACATCCTCACGCAGACGCAATGCCAGGTCTGCGCCGTGAGCCTCGCCGATGTGGAGCGTGCGCTCAGCAACCGGTTCACCACGCGGCCCGCGGTCGTCGCCCTCGAGCCCAATTCGCTCGCCGATCTCCGCAACGACATTATGCGTGTCGCGCGAGCCTGTGGCGTCGAGTCGCGCGGGGCTGCGCTGGTCGCTTCCATCGACGGGAGAATGTTGAAAATCGCGGCGCTGGCGCGCGCGACGGGAAAGCATCCGCGCGTGGCGCTGATCGAATGGCAGGAGCCGCTGATGGCCGCGGGCAACTGGATGCCGGAGCTGGTGGCGATGCTCGGCGCGGAAAATCTGTTCGGACGCGCTGGAGCGCACTCGCCGTGGATGAATTTCGAAGACCTGGTCGCAGCCGATCCCGACGCGATCGTCGTCGCGCCCTGCGGCTACGATCTCGAACGCACGCGCGCCGAGATGCACTGGCTCGAAGGTCGCCCCGAATGGCCGCGTCTTGGCGCGGTTCGCCAAGGACAGGTGTTTCTCGCCGACGGCAACCAGTTTTTTAACCGTCCCGGACCGCGCGTAGTTGAGACGCTGGAGATTCTCGCGGAAGTTTTATTCCCGGAAGCTTTCGCTCCCCGGCTCGAGCGCCGGGCGTGGGAAATTCGAACTCCGGTTCGTAGTTCGTAGTTCGTGGTTCGTGGGCGGCGGTTGCAGTCGCGTGAACGCCTGACCACGAACGGAATTCTGGACTATAATCGTCTCTATGCGTCTCCGGGTGTTGTTCGCTTGCCTGCTCGCATGCTGTTTGATGGTGGCGACGGGCTTCGCCCAGCAGCCGCCGGCTCAAGCGCCTCCCGCGCAGCAACCGCCCGCGCAAGAGACATCGCCCCAGCAGCCCATCAAAGTATCGGTGAATGAGGTTGTGGTGCCGGTCACGGTCACCGACGAAAAAGGACGCTTCGTCTCCAACCTCGATCAGAACGATTTCCAGATTTTCGACGGCGGCCGCCAGCAGAGAATCGAGTTCTTCACGCGGGAGCGGAATCAGCCGGTGGTGGTCGGCTTCCTGATCGACCTCAGCAACAACAGCCGCACGCAGTGGAAGAACTGGGAAGCGGCAGCGGAGGGCATGGTCGAGGAGATGCTTCCCGACGACAAGCCCGAAATGCGCAGCCGCTTCGCGGGGTACCTGATCGGCTTCAGCAACACGGCTGACCTGCTGGTGGATACGACTTCGGATTCGACTCCGATTGTAGAAAAACTCCGTAAGCTGAAACCCAGCGGCGGATCGGCGCTCTACGACGCGATCTACAAGGCCTGCACCGAACGCAAGCTGGTGGAGGGCGAGCCAGTGGACCCGCGGCGCGTGATCATCGTCATCGGCGACGGCAATGACAATTCGAGTAAAAGGTCGCTCAATGAAGTGATCGAGGTCGCGCAGCGCAATCTGGTGACTATATACGGAATCTCGACCGAATACTCCGGGTTCACCAGCGCGGGCGACGACAATCTGGTGCATCTGGCGGAGGAAACCGGCGGGCGCGTCGAGTATCCGCTGAATAATCCGTACAAAGACATTTCCGGATATATCTCGACGCCCAAGGACGAGGGCAATTACGCGATTCAGCCCGGCACCGGCGGGTACCAGGCGGCGATTTCGTCGGCGATTTTCGGATCGGTCGCCGCCATCGTGGGGGAAGTGACCACCCAGTACGTCCTGCGCTATATTCCGGATTTCGCCGCGCAGGATTCGGTCAAGGATTACCGCGAGATCAAGGTGACGGTCGCGCTGCCCAATGTCAGGGTGCGAGCGCGGCGGGGATATTATCCATCGAACCCGTAATGCCCACCCCGGGGGCGGGGCTGAAGCCGCGCGCGGATTGAAATCCGCCGGACAAGCGCGTAACATTGATTCAACCGATGCCGGGCGCCGATGAGAACCGCGTGACTACCCACCGCGCTCTGTTCTCGGTTCTGGCAGTGGAGATCCCCGGCGAGGCCCCGGCGAACGCCGGCGTTTTTCTCGAAGATCCCGGAACGGACCGTTTATATCTGCGCTTGCGGCGCGACTGGGAATCGATCGCTCCACAGGAAGCCGAGGTGCTTTCCGAGATCGAATCGGACCTGTCGGCCAAGGCGCGTGAGGTGGGCGCGGCGCGGCTGCTCGAAAACATCGAAGATACGTTGTCGAATATCCTGCGCGTCTCGGCGCGCGAGCCGGTCGAAGTACAGGATTTCGAGCGTTCGCTCGCGCGCCTCTATCGCGAGCACGTGCATTCGAACGTGATCGAGTTCGTCACGCACCTGCCGCGTTATTCGCTGGCGGTCGCGGCCGGGAAATTTCTGGAAAACGCCCAGGTCGACGCGGAAGGATGGGAGGAGGCGCCGCCGGAGCTAAAGATCACGCCGGAGATGTTCGTGGCGCGCATCGCGGGGCGATCGATGGAGCCGAGAATTCCCGACCGCAGCCTGTGCGTCTTCCGCCACGGCGTGGTGGCAGGTTCGCGGCAGGGGCGGCTGGTGCTGGTGGAGCGGCTGGGAGGCGGCGCCAACGATCGCTACACGGTGAAGCGCTACCGCAGCGAAAAGCGCCGGAGCGAGTCCGGCGACTGGTCCCACGAGCGCATCACCCTCGAATCGCTCAATCCGGAATTTGAAAGCTGGGATCTCGACCCGGAAGAGGACCGGTTCCGCATTATCGCCGAGTTCGTGCGGGTGCTGGACTGAAATCAATCTTCAGCGTGCATTCGCGGCCGTTTCGGATTTACCATCTCATTCATGAGCTCCTGGATTTTACTGCTGGCCTGCGCACTTCCCGTCGCGGCGCAGCTTGCTCCCTCCGATCTGCGCGTCGAATATCTGCGCGATCCGCTGGGTGTGGACGTTGCGCATCCGCGATTTTCGTGGGTTCCCGTCGATAGCGAGCGCGGCGCGAAGCAGTCGGCCTACCAGATCGTCGTTTCCACCGGCGGCGCGACGGTGTGGGATACGGGGAAAGTCGCCTCGGATGAGAATGCGCAGATCGAGTATGGCGGAGAGGCGCTCCAATCGGACAAGAGTTACGAATGGCGTGTGCGCTGGTGGGACCAGAACGATCGTTCGAGCGCTTATCGAGAGGCGCATTTCGACACCGGCTTGTTTTCGGCAGCGGATTGGAAGGCGCGTTGGATTCGGGGCGCGAACCAGATGCGCAAGGATTTTTCGCTTGAATCGAAGCCGGTGCGCGCGCGGGCGTTTGTCGCCGGGGTGGGATATTACGAGCTGCGCATCAACGGGCGCAAGGTGGGCGATCATGTGCTCGATTCGCCGTACACGGTTTATCGCAGGCGGATTCTGTATTCGACCTACGACGTAACCGGAATGCTCGACGCGGGGCCGAACGCCGTTGCGGCGATGCTCGGGGAGGGGTGGTTCGGCGCGCGCGCGGCGATTGTCCAGATTGAAGTCGAGATGCCCGACGGCCGGCGCGCGACCATCGCGACCGACGCGACGTGGAAATCGGCGCCGGGGCCGATCGTCGCCGACAGCATCTACAACGGCGAAGCCTACGATGCGCGCAAGGAGACTCCGGGATGGGATCGCGCCGGGTTTGACGATTCGAAATGGAGCGCGGTGAGCCTGGACGATCCGCCCGCGGGAGTTCTGTCGTCGCAGATGATGCCGCCCATTCGCGTGACGGGCGAGATCATGCCGGTGAAAATGACCAGCCCCAGGCCGGGGATGTGGGTTTTCGATTTCGGGCAGAATTTTTCGGGATGGGTGCGGCTGAAGGTGCGCGGGGAAGCGGGCGAAAAGGTGAAGATTCGCCACGCGGAGACGCTCTATGACGACGGAACCATCAACGTCGAGAATCTCCGCGGGGCGCGTGCGACGGATACGTATATTTTGAAAGGCGGCGACGCGGAAATCTACGAGCCGCGCTTCACCTATCACGGATTCCGCTACGCCGAGCTGACTGGATTTCCGGGAACGCCGCAGCAGGACACGCTCATCGCTCGCGTAGTGCATTCCGACGTGGAGCCGGCCGGAGGGTTTTCGGCGTCCAAGACGATTCTGAACCAGATCCAGCACAACATCGTGTGGGGCATCGCGTCGAATCTTGAAAGCATTCCCACCGATTGCAACCAGCGCGACGAGCGCATGGGCTGGATGGCGGATGCGCATCTGTATTCGGAAGCGGCCATGCTCAATTTCGACATGGCGGCTTTTTACACCAATTTTCTGCGCAATATTCGCGACAGCCAGGATGACGACGGGAGCGTTCCGGACACGGTGCCGCGGGCGAGATATGCGCGCGGGCCGGCCGATCCGGCCTGGGGCTCCGCGTATCCGCTGATCACCTTATATATGTACCAGCGCTATGGCGACCGGCGCGTCATCGAAGAGAATTTCGACGGCATCCGGCGCTGGACTGACTTTCTGACCTCGCGAGCGAAAAACGGGACCCTCGATTTTTCCAAGTACGGCGACTGGGTCCCGATCGAACCGACGCCAGGCCCGCTGGTTTCGACCTTCTATTACTATGTTTCCGCCGATGTCACCGCGCGGGCAGCCGAAATCCTGGGGAAGTCCCAGCCGGCGCAGGCGTATCGCGAACTCGCCGATGAGATCAAGAGCGCGTTCGAGCAGCGATTTTTCAATCCCGAGGCGAAAACCTATGGAAACGGTTCGCAGACGTCGAATCTTCTGGCGCTGACGATGGGCGTGGTCCCCAAGGGCACGCCGACGCTGGGGCGGCTGACGGACAGCATCAACTATCAGCACAATACGCATCTTTCGACCGGGATCGTGGGGACGAGATATCTTTTTCCTTTGCTGACGCGGACCGGAAACTCGGCCCTCGCCTACGATCTGGCCGTGCAGACGACGTATCCGAGCTGGGGATACATGATCGAGCGCGGCGCGACGACGCTGTGGGAGTTGTGGCAGGAAAAAACGGGCGATTCGATGAATTCGCACAATCATCCGATGTTCGGAAGCATCGGCGCGTGGTTCTATGAAGCGCTGGCGGGGATCGATTTCGATGAATCCGCGCCGGGCTACCGGAAAATTCAGATCCGGCCGCAGGTGGTCGGCGATTTGAGATGGGCTTCCGGAACGCTGAAGACCATTCGAGGCCCGGTTTCTTCGAGCTGGTCCCGCGACGGAGACACGCTGCGAATGGAAGTGACCATTCCGGTCTCGAGCACGGCGGAAGTCTGGGTGCCGAAAGGGCACCTCGATGAGATCCAGGTGACCGAAAGCGGGAAGAACGTGTGGAAAGACGGGCGCGCGGCGGAGGGGGTGAAGGCTCGCGAGGAAGATGGGCAGATTGTGTTCGAGATCGGCAGCGGACGGTATGTGTTCGAGCGGTCCGGATCGTGATATATGCCGTTCTACGACTGCTAAATAGATACTTAGTACCTACACCCGCATTTCGGAGCGGTCGATCTTACCATTTGTACTGAGGGAAAAGATTGAACCGCCTCACGGTATACGCCTGCGAATCGCAGCCGATCGTTGTCGAGGGCCTCATACGCGTAATGGGCGTATGCGAGGACATGTTCTTCGCCGGGTCGAGCTCGAGTCTGACCGAAGCGCTCGAAGCGGTGCGCGAGGGGCACCCCGACATTTTGCTGGTGGACCAGGCCGCCGGGCTGAAAGTTGTCTTCCAGTTCATTTCCGACGTCAAAAGCACGTCAGGGAGATGCCAGCCGGTGTTGTGGGTGAACGATCTTGCGGAGATCGATTGTTTCCGGGCATTGCAACTCGGCGCGCGCGGAATCCTGAAGAAAACATTGCCGATTTCGCAGGTTTTAGAGTGCATTCGCGCGGTAGGGCGGGGAAACGTGTGGATCGAGAGTTCGCTTTCAAGTGAAGGCGCGGGAGGCCTGGACCGGCGCTCGACACCGCGGCTGACGCCTAGGGAAAAGGAAATCGTGCATCACGTCTGCGGCGGTTTGAAGAACAAGGAGATTGCCGAGGCGCTCGCGATCACGCCCGGAACGGTGAAAGTTCACCTGATGCACATCTTTGAAAAAACCGGCGTGAAGGACCGCTTCGAACTGGCGGTGCATGGCCGCCGTCTGCTGGGGATCGAGCATGCGGACGATGTGGCTCGGGCGGAAGGGAAGACGGCGTAGAGGAAGGTAGTGGGAACTAGGAAGTGGGAAGTGAGTCCCGGTTCCCGCTTCCGAAGAGACACTTCCAGAAATTGGGTTCTCAGGCTTCCGGTCAGAGGAGCTTCCCACTTCCTTTCATTTCTTTGCGGCCGCCCCGTCGACTTTGTCCCTCAACGGTAAGGGAATCGCCACATCCACGTGCG
>JASHWA010000102.1 GCA_030044325.1 Bryobacteraceae bacterium | reverse complement strand
ACCCAGCGAATAAGCGCCGAAGTTTATTTTCTTTCCCTGTTTACCCTTGCCCACGGTTGTGGTAGCATGGAGTTGCTTTCATGGAGAACCTCCTCGAAGCAATCCCCCACATCTGGAGTTGAAGATAATCTCTGAATGAGTTTCACCGTCTTTTTGGGCAACTTGCCCACTTGGGTGACTGCGGACGATATCCGGGGCTGGCTGACCGCCGAGAACCTGGTCGCGGACGCGATTAAAGTGATCCGGAATCCGGAAACGCAGGAGTCCAAAGGTTTCGCGTTCATCGACGCTCCCAACACCGACGAGATGAATGCGATCATCCGCCGCTTCGATCGCGCGCCGCTCGAAGACCGCCTGCTGCGCGCCAATCCGGCCCAACCGCCGAAGCAAAAGGGCCAGCGAACGGGTGGGCCCGCGCACCCCGCCGGGCCCGGACATTCGCCCGGTCATGGGGCTCACGGCGGCCACGCGCCCGCTCATGGCGGAGCGCCTTCGCATAACGCGGGACACGGCGCGCCCGCGCAGCACGGCCAACCGTCCGATCAGCGCCCGCCCCGCCGTGGAAAGCGCAGCGGCGGAAAGCGCAACGGCAACGGCAGCCCCAACACCGCTTTCGCCGAAGAGCTCGCCAAGGCGCTGTAAACGCTCGAATCCGCCGCCCGACGACCCCCGCCTGACCGCCTGCTATTCGTCTGTGTTTTTCCCGCCTGAGCCTTTGACAAGGGTGTTATACTAAACCGCTAAGATTTACAAATAAATTGATGGGTTTGTGCCCAGGGCGGCGGCGCTCTGAGGAGAATCACTTTGAACGATCTCTTATTTATACGCGTCCTGTTTATCGCCCTGATCGCCTGCACCGGCTATTTTCTGCGCCCCTTCAACCTGTCTGCGCCGGTCGCCGGGGCGCTCGGCGCGGCCGCCGGCGTAATCGTGGTGATCTTCGAAATCCGCATCAAGCAGGTGACGCTCAAACGCCTGATCGGCGCGGCGTTCGGCAGCCTGTTGGGGATTTTCGGCGGATACCTGATGTCGCTGGTGCTCGATCGCGCGCTGCCCGGGAGCCAGTTTTTTCAAATCGCGCTGCTCGCGATCATGTGGTACTGCGGGCTGGTGGTGGGCGCGGCAAAAGGCGACATGCTGAACCTGGCCGCGCTCGGCGGATTGTTCGGCGGCGAAAAAGTCACCAAAAACTCGTTCAAAATTCTCGATACCAGCGTGATTATCGACGGCCGCATCGCCGATATTGTCGAAACCGGATTCGTCGACGGAACGCTGGTGATCCCACAGTTCGTCTTGCGCGAATTGCAGCTCGTCGCGGATTCCTCGGATTCGATGAAGCGCAACCGCGGCCGCCGCGGCCTGGATATCTTGCAGCGCATCCAAAAAATGCCGCAGCTCAATATCCAGATTCTCGAAGACGATTTTCCCAACGTCCGCGACGTGGATATGAAGCTGATCGAGCTCGCCAAAGTCTACGACTGCAAAATCGTGACCAACGATTTCAATCTCAACAAGGTCGCGCAGCTCCACGGAGTAGAGGTGCTGAACATCAACGAGCTCGCCAACGCGTTGAAGCCTGTGGTTCTGCCCGGCGAAACCATGCGCGTGTTCATCCTCAAGGAAGGCAAAGAGTACAACCAGGGCGTCGCGTATCTGGACGACGGAACCATGGTGGTGGTGGACAACGCGCGCAAGATGATTTCAAAGACGATCGATATCGCGGTGACCAGCGTGTTGCAGACCACCGCCGGCAAAATGATCTTCGGCCGTTTCGACGAGCGTACCCATTCGGTTCACGAAAAAGATCGCCCCGCCCCGCGCGAGCACGCCCCCGCGCCTGCTCCGGCGCCTGCGGCGGGTGGGGGATCGTGACGCTCATGCGACACTGAAAGCGATGAAACGCCCCTTTGCCGCGGCCGTTTGGCGCGAAAACAACTGGTTCGTCGCGCAGGGCCTGGAGGTCGATGTCGCCAGCCAAGGCGAGACCGAGGAGGAAGCGCTCGACAATCTTCGTGAGGTGCTCGAGTTGTACTTCGAGCCTCCTCGTTCGACCCGGCCACCCAAGCTGCGGACCATCGAGGTCGAGGTTGGCGCTTAAGCCGGAATCGTTTCGAGAGGTGAAGCGTCTTCAATTGCTCGGGTTTATCGAAACAACCCAGCGCGGCAGTCACGTCAAATTTGTCAGCGATGCGGGCGGAGTTGTCGATACTGTGATCGTTCCTCGAAAACCCGAGATTCCCATTGGGACTTTGCGCAGCATTTTAA
Organism: Bryobacteraceae bacterium; assembly: GCA_030044325.1. Classification (GTDB taxonomy): domain Bacteria; phylum Acidobacteriota; class Terriglobia; order Bryobacterales; family Bryobacteraceae; genus Palsa-187. The sequence goes on along the minus strand of JASHWA010000102.1, from coordinate 779 downwards.
GCCAGGCACATCCGGATCCCGCCGAATGGAACAGCCTCGACTGACCCTCCTATCGGCTGACCGCCTCATCCCACGCCGCCTTCGCGATCTTCGCGATCACCGAATCCCGCGCCGCTTCATCCGCCTTCGCGTCTGCCACGAAAACGGCGATCGCCAGGTGACGGCCGTCGGGCAGCGTCGCGATTCCGATATCGTTGGTCGCCGAGGTCACGCCGCGTTTGGTTCCCCCGGTTCCCGTCTTGTGCGCGAGAACGGTTCCTTCGGGCAGCCCCGCTCGGATGCGCCCCGGCGCGGTCATCGCCTCCCTCATGAATTTCAGAATCAGCGGCTGATCCACCCTGCGCAGCAGCTCGATCGCGCTGTCCGGAGTCGCCCAATTCTCGTATTGGATCGACCAATCCGAGCCGATCTGTCTTTCCGAATCGCGAACCTCGATCCCCTTCACCCCGATTCCGCGCAGGTACCGCATCACCGTTTCCGGCCCGCCGATCAGGCGCAACAGAACGTCCGACGCGCTGCCGTCGCTTTCGGAAACGGCGAGGCGCATCAGTTCGCGCACGCTTACGTCGGCGCCCTCCGGATGCGCATCCCTCAACGGGCTGCCCTGGCCGGCGCGCAGGTAATCGCTTTTCGAGACGTGCACGATCTGATCGAGCTGCAAATGCCCGTCGCCGATTTCGTTCAGCACGGCCATCGCGATGGGCAGCTTATACACGCTCTGCATCGGAAACCGCTCGCCCGCATGCAGCTCTAGGATCCTCTTGCGCGTTTCCAAAACC
>JASHWA010000101.1 GCA_030044325.1 Bryobacteraceae bacterium | reverse complement strand
ACTGGGGATTGGGAATTGGGGACGGCACGCTCCCGGTGCCCAGTTCCCAGTCTCCAGCGCCCAGTTCCCAATCTACAGATCGCTCAACGCGTAAACCAGCGCACCCTTCGCGGTGGCATGCAGCGGGTTCTGCGCCGTCCGGATTTCCGACAAGCTGATGGGAAAATCCTGCTCCCAGAGCAGCTTTTCGAAGCGGTCCCGGAACCCCGGAGGCAGCGCCGTTCCGCCCGCGAGCACCATGGGGATCGGCCGGTTGAAGTTGGGCAGATTCTTGGTGCGCGCGAACGCGTCCTTAAGCGCGCTCACCAGCGAGCGGATCATGTCGTCGTAATACACTCCGATCACCTGGTGAATCTTGTCGGCGAAAAATCCATTGAAGTGGAACGAATCCTCCTTGGCCAGCCGGATCAGGTTGGCGCGCTCGCCGGTCACCGCCGCGGCGCTCGTATCGATGAAATCGCCCGCCTTGGAAATGCTGAAACTCAGCACCGGAACCGAAAGATACGCCAGGCAGACGTTGCACAACCCTCCTCCGCAACTGACGCCGATGCCGGTGTAATTGGAGCTTTCCAGTTCTCCGTAGATCACCGCCAGTCCTTCATTGATGGCGATCGGCTGATGGCCGAGGTCGGTCAGAATCTGGCGAATGGTGGTTTCATGATAAGTCAGGCTTCCTTCGGCGCCCAGCGGAGCGGCCGGAACGGTGAAGCACAGCTTCGGCTTATTCTCCTTCTCTTCGGCCGAAAGCATCGACGAGAGAATTTCCCGAATCACTCGCAGCCCGTCCGGCTCCTTGGCGTCGAGCACGCCCGCCGTCATGGGTCGCTTGATTTCGGCGTTCAGCAGCCCGGCGAAGCGCTGGCTTTCATTTCCGTGAACTTGGATGGACTGGCCCGACGCGGTGTGCGGAACTTTTTCGCGCTCCAGCGCGGCCTTGGTGATTTTCGAATACGGTATGTCCACGAACGCGTTGAGCTGCGACTCATACCGCGTCTCCTGTCCGGTGCGCTCCGCGACGACGATCCGGCTGGTCCCCACGTCGAGTCCGATGGCGGGCGTGGTCTGACGAGTGCTCATGGGTTGTCTCCTTCGGTTTCCTTTTGCTCTTTAATCTCGGCTGCGATTTCCTTGTAGCGGTGCTGAAGCATGGCGCGATAGCGAGCCGCCGGAACGTGTTCGTAAGCGGCGCGCCGGTCCACCTGCTCGGCCGCCGCATATAATCCCTTCCATCCGTTGGTGCGCTCGATGAACGCGTTGTCGAATTCGAACCCGAACGCGTAAATGCTGGCAAGCGGCATCGAATAGTTGTCCGGCAGCCCCACCTGGGCGAACGGAAAGCTGCCGCCCCAGTCGGTGTGCGCTCCGATGCGCATATTCAGCGGATTCACCGACACCTGCGCGTGCGTCACGCAGTTATCCGCGGGAATGGAATAGCGCGAGCGCAGCATCTGGGTCAGGACCTTCGCGGAAGCGATCTGCGCCGGAGTGATGGCGTCCGGCGCGCCCGTCTGCCCCTCGAACGATACCGCCAGAAAGCTGTCGTTCAGATTCACGTAAATGCCGTCGGCATCCGCCCACACCGAATGGCCTGCGTGATCGGCCGCGTCCGTATCGGCCACCACCGCGAAAACGCGCCCGAAACGGTCGATCACGTAGTGATAAGCGCGCTCCTCGCGCACCACGTCGAGCAGGTTGCGGCCCAGCTGCCGGAGCCGCCGGTTATCCTGTTCATCGAACGGCGCAAGCAGGCTTTCGCTGGTGTGATACACGATGCCGGCCGGCGTCGAGCGCATGGTCACCGGCGTCGATCCGCCCGTCAAAGGAAAGACCGGAAACGCCGCGCGCGGCCGGTTGTTCACCAGAAAAGTACGGTCGATCCGCAGGCCGTTGCTGTAAATTTCCGTGGTTTCGGAATTCTCCACCATCCAGATGCGCGGAACCGAACCCCATGCCGCCGCTTGAGCGCCATCGGCGCGCGGAATGGTCAACCCGCGCTCGCGCACCAGCGTTTCGGCCGTGCCGGTCGGCCGCGGTGTCAGCGCGATCACCCCAATCGGCACCAGCGCCAGCAGGACTCGCGCAGGGATACGCCCATGGCGCCGCGGTGCCCGCTCCCGCGCCACCGGCCGCGGAACGTCCATCGCCTTTCGCAGATACCTCAGCCGCTCCACCGGATCGCCGATGTCGCTCGCGCGCTGATCGATCATCCGCGAGGGTCCGAAACTGGAGAATTGCGCTGGCACACCTTAGTATCAAGTCGGATTTCGATGGAAATCCTCTCAATTTGGGAATATCGTCGGAGTCCCAGAAAAACCTTAGTCCTATCCCGGTCGGGGAACTACCGGTCTTGGCTGTCGGCTTAACCCGCTCCCTCGGTCGCGGTCGAGGCAGGTTTCAGGCACTACCGGGTTTGGCCTCCGATCGATCACGCTAGACTGGGATTTCGATGCCGATTACGCAGCCCATCGCCGACCTGGCCGCTTCGCCAGGCGTGCGCGCGTGCTCGGACTGGTTCCGGCGGGAACGGGCCTGGATCAACGAACAGCATCTGAAACTCTGCCGCGTCGCCGCGCCCACCTTTTTCGAACAGAAACGCGCCGAATGGATGGCCGAAAAGTTCCGTTCGCTTGGATGGGACGCGAAAATCGACCGCGCGGGCAACGTGATCGCCACGCGACCCGGCTCGGGCGATCCGCCGGTTGCCGTGACCGCGCATTTGGACACCGTTCTCGCGCCGCGATCGGCGGAAGAGATCAAAGTCGCCTCCGACGGCCGCCTGTTGGGACCCGGCGTTTCCGATAACGGAGCCGGCCTCGCCGCCCTGATCGCTCTGGCCGCAGCGTGGAACGCGCATCCGCCGGTCGAAGACGCCGCGCCCGCGCTCATCGCCAACGTGGGCGAAGAGGGCGAAGGGAATTTGAGCGGCATGCGCTACCTGTGCCGCCCGAACAGCCAGCGTTTTCGCGCGTTTTTGGTGCTCGACGGTCCCAATACGGACCACATCACCTGCCAGGCGCTCGCCAGCCGCCGTTTCGACGTGACCATTACCGGTCCCGGCGGCCACAGTTGGAGCGATTACGGGATCGGCAACCCGGTCCACGCGCTGAGCCGCGCCGTGACGCTGTTTGTCGATCACGCGCCCAACGGGAACGGCCCGCGCTCGTCTTTCAATTTCGGACTGATCGAGGGAGGGTCGAGCATCAATTCGATTCCGGCCGAGGCACGCGCCAAGGTGGATCTGCGCTCGGAAAGCGCGGAGCGCATCGATCAGATGGCCGCGCTGCTGGGGTCGCAGGTGGAGCGGGCGGTCGAAATCGAGAACACCGGGCGTACTGGATCACGCGTGACCGCGCGGGTGAAAGAGATCGGCTCGCGTCCCGGCGGCGGATTGCCGGAAGATTCGCCCATGGTCGAAATGATGCGCGCGGTGGACGCGTTCTTGGGCATTCGCAGCCAGCTGAACTGCTCTTCGACCGACGCCAATATTCCGCT
>JASHWA010000100.1 GCA_030044325.1 Bryobacteraceae bacterium | reverse complement strand
TTTTACTGCGGCGAATGGATCGAGAGCCACGCGCTGCACGTGTTCCTGCTCCACGCGCCCGATTTTCTGGGCTACGAAGACGCGATCCAGATGGCGCGCGATCATCGCGCGGTGGTCGAGCAGGGGCTGCGCATCAAGAAAATCGGCAATCGTATCATCACGCTGCTGGGAGGCCGCGAAATTCATCCGATTTCGGCCGCGGTCGGCGGATTTCACAAATCGCCGGCGAAAAGCCGGCTTCGCGAGATCGAGGCGGATCTCGAATGGGCGCTCGAAGCGTCGCTAGCGACGGTGAAGCTGACCGCCGGCTTCGAATTTCCCGATTTCGAGCAGGATTACGTGTGCGTCGCGCTTTCGCATCCCGATGAGTATCCGTTCAACGAAGGGCGGTTGATTTCGACGCGCGGGTTGAACATCGACGCGGCCGAATACGAAGATCATTTCCTCGAGCAGCACGTGAAGCATTCGAATGCGCTGCATTCGGTGCTGCGCGGGACGGGGTCTTATTTCACCGGACCGCTCGCGCGATTCAATCTGAATTTCGAAAAACTGACGCCGCTCGCGCGCGAAGCGGCAACCGTGGGGCGCCTTCATCCGCCGGTGAAAAATCCGTTCCGCAGCATCGTGATTCGCGCGGTGGAGCTGGTGTTCGCCTTCGAGGAAGCGCTGCGCATCGTGCGCGAATACGAGCCGCCGGCAAATGCGCGCGCCGAGGCGATTCCCAGGCATTCGGCCGGCTGCGCCATCACGGAAGCGCCGCGCGGGATTCTGTACCACCGCTACGCGATCGATGAGAACGGTCTGATCCGGGAAGCGAAGATCGTTCCGCCGACCTCGCAGAATCAGAAGCGCATCGAAGACGATCTGCGCGAGTTCGCCGCGCAGGTGGCGGCGTGGCCTCACGACGAAGCGACGCGCAAATGCGAGCAGGCGATTCGCAACTACGATCCCTGCATCTCCTGCGCGACGCATTTCCTGCGGCTGGAGATCCAACGCGATGAAGCCTCTGATTGTCGGCTGCGGAACGGCTGACCGCGGCGACGATGCGGCGGGCCTTGCGGTGGCGCGCAGGCTGCGCGAATGGGGCGTCCAGGCGCGCCAACATTCGGGCGACGGCCTCGCGCTGATGGAGCTGTGGGAGCGCCGCGAGTTCGTAATTCTCATCGATGCCGTCGTCGCTGGCGGCCTTCCCGGTTCCATCAGCACCTGGAACGCGGCGGATGCGCCCCTCGCCGCGGACGTATTTCGAGGCACGCACGCATTCGGAATCGCGGAAGCGGTGAAGCTCGCGCGCGAGCTCGGCCGGATGCCTGCGCGCCTGGTGATTTACGGGATCGAAGCGCGGCGATTCGAGCTGGGCGCAGGCTTATCGCCCGGCGTCGCCGCGGCGGTCGAAAACGTGGCTCGATCGATCCTGAAAATCAGTGCGAAAGCTGTGTCTTGAGCACAGCCGCGAAATTCGCGACGTTGAGCGTTCCCAACCCGGCTCCCAGATTGTAGCCGTTGCTGCCGTAATAAAACCAGTTGTCCCCATATGCGATCGCGTTCAGGGGAGGGTTGGAGCCGCCGTAGGCCTGTCCGGCGGACGGCAGGCTGTAGAGCGGATAGTTGAGCAGTCCGACGCGCTGCTTCACGTACTGGGCGAGCAACGCGGCCACGCCGTCGATCTGCTGCGCGACGAAGCTGGTGCCTCCGTAGAACGTCTGGACGCCGAACCCGGTCTCACTGGAGGTGTAGTAGATCTCGTAGCCGGTATCGGGGTCGGCGTTGAAAGAGACGTCGGGCAGATTGCGGCCCGGATAAAACGCGGGCGGCGCATAGATGAATCCGGGCGGAACGCCGATTTCCGCGGCGATGGCCGAGGCGGCGTAGAAACTCTGCCCGGGCTGGCTCAATTGAGTTCCGGCGAGGCCGGACTGGTACTCGGGCTCGGCAAAAGCGACGCTGACGCCTCCACCACCCCCGACTCCCCAAATCTCGCAGGTGACGGGGTTGGGAGTGCCCAGAGCGTCACACAGACCTTGCAGATAATCCCACCCCCAGATGCGCTCCTTGGGAACATCGACGGTGTAAATCTGCGTGCATCTCTGATTCAGACAGTACTGCTGGAGCCCGGCAAGCGTGGTGCCGCCGCCGGCGGTGATGAGCGAATCGCTCGCGGGATAGTCGACGGTGAGCGGCGAGCTGCAACTGTCGGGCGAATCCGGCGAGTAAGGAGGGTTGCAGACAAGAGAGTTGTTCGCGTCGTAGGCGCCGCCGTCGCCCGCGGCCGCGGAAGCGGCCTGCCCCTGCATCGAAGCGCGCAGGAAAAGCTCGTGCATGGCGGTGTAGGATGCCACGGTTTTGCCTGTCGCCGGATCGGTCACGGGGGAATTTTCCAGGTTGTAAAGCCACTCCCAATCGCCCCAGCTCGTCGAAAGGCCGTCGGCCACATTGTCGTCGATAGCTTTCGCGAACACATCCACGAAGCCCTGGCTGGTGTTGGGCGCCTGATACACGATGATGTTGGCGCCCGGGGCGATCCCGCCGGATTGCTCGACGTCGAGCGTGGTCTCAATCGAGCCGGAGGCGTCGCTGGGCGCGCCCGGCCCGCCATCCACATTGACGATCTGGATGCGGTTGGAAGATACCTTGAGGCCGGCGGCTTTCCAATACTTGTACGCATCGTCCGGCGTGAAAGACGCGAGGGTCACCACGCCGATGGTCCGGCCGGCTCCGGTGATTCCGCTCTGGTACAGAGGATTGACATCGTAGTGGTTGGCGAAATCGGTGACGGTGAGTGTGCCGAACTGGCCGGTTGACGAGCCCGAGGACGGCAGCGAGGCCCTGCGAAGGTTCGGATGAGCGGAGGGGCTGCTATCGAGACCCGCGATCGCCGATACGGCCGGCGCGATCTCGGCCGGAATCGCCGGCCGGCTGAGGGGAGCATGGTAAGTAAAGCCGGGAACGTTATCGTGCGCCGCGACTTCGAAACGATGCAGGCTGACCGAAAAGGCTCGTTCGAGCGCTACCGGCGAGCCGGTGACTTTGAGCGTGGTCGCGGTGGTTTTTTCGGCGCTCAATCCATATTTGGCGAGCGCTGCCGTGATCTTCGCGATGTCGGCGTCCGCGGGCGCAAAGCGCGCAACGAACTCTGGAGCGCTGAGGAAGTGATGAAATTCAGGATTTCCGGGCGTGTAGATCGCCTGCTGAAGTCTCTCCGCTTCGGCCAAATTGGGCAGTGAGAGCGCGATGGTGATGGAAATCGGAGTCGCGGGGTCGAGCGTGTCCAGCGGACCACGATCGATTGCGCCAGGGACGCCGGCATTTGCCGAGCCAATCAAGCAGAACAGGGCAATTGGCCCAAAACAATGACGAAATGGATTGAACATTGATCCCTCCGCGATGACGTTACGCCCCGAAATATTAACCGATACGGAACACCGGAGTCAATGGGACCAATGGAATTGCGGTATAGATATCGGTATGCTTCGCAGAACCTTCTTGGGAACCACCTTGGGCGGAATCGCGGCGGCGCAGCAGTCGATTACGCCCTTCCCTGCGCCGCGCGATTGGGATCATCCCGGGCCGATTCGTTATCCCGATCCGGATGTGGTCGCGCTCGATCCGCGGTTCCGCAAATATATCATCGGGAATACGCCCATCCGGCGGCTGTATTTCGGGACGTTATGGGCCGAGGGTCCGGCGTGGAACGGCGTGGGCCGGTATCTGGTATGGAGCGATATTCCCAACAACGTCCAGATGCGCTGGCTCGAAGAGGATTCGCGCGTCGCCGTGTTTCGCAATCCCTCCGGATACAGCAACGGCAACACCTTCGATTTCGAAGGACGCCAGCTTTCCTGCGAACACGGCAACCGGCGCGTGGTGCGCTACGAGTATAACGGCACGGTCACCGTCATCGCCGATCACTTCGAAGGAAAGCGCCTGAACTCTCCCAACGACATCGTGGTGCATCCGGACGGGAGCATCTGGTTTTCCGATCCGACCTACGGAATCAATGGAAATTACGAAGGATTCAAGGCCCAGAAGGAGCTGAAAGAAGCCGCCTATCGCGTGGACGGGAAAACCGGACGGATGACCATCGTCACCGATGAGATGGGTGGTCCCAACGGCGTCTGTTTCTCGCCGGATTACAAAAAGGTCTACATCGCCGACACCGGTCCGGGCCGCGAGGTTCGCGTGTGGGACTTGGATGGAGAGAAAGTCCGCAACGGGCGGCGCTTTATCCAGTTCGATATTCCCGGCACGGGCGCGCCTTCCTACGCCGACGGAATGCGCTGCGATGTGGATGGGAATTTGTGGTGCGGTGCGCCTCCGGGAGTTCAGGTGTTCACGCCGGAAGGCGAGCGCATCGGGCTGATCCGGCTTCCGGAAACCTGCGCCAACGTCGCGTTCGGAGGGACCAAGCGGAATCGATTGTTCATGGCGGCAAGCGAGTCGTTGTATGCGGTGTACGTCAACACGACTGGAGCGCACATCGCTTAGCGCGTCGGCCGGGTGGAGGCGATTTGAGTGGCGCGCAGTTTCGCGATCCGGCTGATGAGCTTCACCGGAACCGGCTTGGCGAGTGGGAACCGGACGGTTCCCTTTCGAACCTCATAGCCCTTGAGTTCATCTGCGAGCGTTGCAAAAAATGTCCCCGACGCCGCAAACAGCGAGTAATGTTCCTTGAAGCCGGCGAAGAACAGCATCGCCTTCCCGTGCAGCTTGTATCCCGGCATGCGATACCCGATGCCCTCGACTGCCTCCGGAACAGCCTTTCGAATCGCGGTGCGAACCTGCTCGAGCTTCGGCCGCACTGCGTCAGGCTGCGCGGCGATGTACTCGTCAACCGACTTGGGGACCCTTCGTTCCATAGTTGGGATCGCAGTCCAGGCTAATGAACCGTCTGACGGGTTCTCAACGCGAACGGCGCGATCTCGATTTCGAACCCTTCGCCGTCGCGGCGGACCATCTGGTAGGTTCCGCGCATCATGCCGCTCGCCGTTTTGAGCGGGCACCAGGACGAATATTTGAAATATTCGCCGGGCGCGAGCACCGGCTGCTCGCCCACCACGCCGAGCCCCTTCACTTCCTGCGTGTGATCGAGGGCATCGGTGATGATCCAGTGGCGGCTGACCAGTTGCACCGTTTCCGATCCTTCGTTGGTGATGCGCACGGTGTATTCGAAAACCCATTGATCGTTCTGCGGGCGCGAATTCTCCGGCGAGTGCCGCGACATCACCTCGACTCGAATTTCGTGGGTGACCGCCTCCGACATGGGCGCAAGGTTCGAGTGAAGACCGGGTGCCATGAACGTTCCATGATATCAAGCCTGAACTGTGTTAATTTGTGAGCTGATGCGAGTTTTTCTGTACACAGCGATCGCCGCGCTGGCCGCACGGGGCTTGGCCGCGCAGGCGCCGGCCGCTTCGGCGGCGGCAAAACCGGCCGAGGTTCTCGAAGGCGAAGGGAGCGTTCCGCGCGCCTCGGCGAACGATTATCAGGCGCAGAAAAAGGTCGGTGCCGTGACCATCGCGGCCGAGTTCGCCGGCCATTCGATCCCCACCCCCGACGGCCCGCTTTCGACTGAGGATTACATCGTCGTCGAGGCGGCGTTCTACGGCGCGCCGGGAACCCAGATGGCACTTTCTTACCAGAATTTTTCGCTGCGCGTCAACGGGAACAAGAAAATTCTCGCAAGCGAGTCGTACGCGCTGGTGGACATCAAAGATCCCGACTGGGCGCCTCCGCAACCCGAAAAATCCAAGACCACGTTCGGCAGCGCCTCGCAGCAGCCGGATTCCGGAACTCCCACGCCTCCCAAAGTTCCCTTCGATGTGCAGCGCAAACTGGTGCTGCGCGTGAAGAAATTGTCCTTCCCGGAAGGCGAGCGCACGCTTCCCCGCGCGGGATTGCTGTTTTTCCGCTATCACGGGAAGGACAAAGGAATTCATTCGGTGGACCTGATCTATTCCGGGCCGGCGGGCAACGCAACGCTCTCATTGCCGTCGATGAATTAGCGGGCAGCCGGAGCCGATATACTATCCCTGATGCGCACGCTGTTCGCGCTCGGGCTCATCGTCTTTTCCGGGTCGGCTACGGCCGGCGACCTCAGTGGCGCGGACCTGTTCGAAAAAAAGATCCGGCCCGTTCTCGTTCAAATCTGTTATCCCTGCCACAGCGGAAAAACGCCGGCCGCGGGCCTCCATCTCGATTCGCCGCAAGCCACGCACGGCGTCGTCGAATCGGGCGCGCTGCTCTCGGCGATTCATCGCGAGGGCAAAATCAAGATGCCCCCGGCGGGTCCGCTGCCGGACGATCAGATCGCCGATTTCGAAGCGTGGATCAAGCTGGGCGCTCCCGATGCGCGTACGGAAACGTCCGCGGCGCCGCCCTACGATTTTGACCAAGCCCGCAAATTCTGGTCGTTTCAACCCATCCGCGACCCGGCTCCTCCGCGCATTTCCGATCCCGCGTGGAACAAAACGGCCATCGATCGTTTTGTCAAAGCGAAGCTCGACGAAAAGCACCTGGTCCCGCTCGGCGCGGCTTCGAAACGCGCGCTCATCCGCCGCGCGACGTTCGATCTCACCGGCCTTCCGCCCACGCCCGAGGAGGTCGCCGCGTTTCTCGCCGATCCTTCGGCCAGCGCGTTCGATAAAGTGATCGATCGCCTGCTCGCATCGCAGCAGTACGGCGAGCGCTGGGGACGCCACTGGCTCGACCTGGTGCGTTACGCCGATACCTCCGGTTGCAACGCCGATTTCCCGGTGCCCGACGCGTATCGCTACCGTAACTGGGTGATCCGCGCGTTCAACGACGACAAACCCTACGATCAATTTCTACGCGAGCAGCTTGCGGGCGACCTGCTTCCGGCCAAAGACGACGAGGATCGCCACGCGAAGACCATCGCCACCGGGTATCTCGCGATTTCGCGGCGCTTCGGGTCGGGTGCCTCGGAATTCAATCTGACCATCGACGACACCATCGACAACGTCGGCAAGGCGATGCTCGGCCTGAGCGTTTCCTGCGCGCGCTGCCATGATCACAAATTCGATCCGATTCCGTCGCACGATTACTACGCGTGGTACGGAATTTTCGCGAGCACCAAATACGCGTTTCCCGGAACCGAGCTGTATCCTCATGCCGCGGATTTCGTCTCGCTCGGTTCGCCGCACCAGGCCGAGCGGTTGAAAGCGTACCAGGATGAGTCGAGCGCGCTCGATCATCGCATCGCCGCGTTCAACGACGGCAGGGAAGGCAAGGATCTGAGCAAGGAGGATCGCGACAAAGAGATCCGGCGGATGAAGGAGCGGTTGATCGTGCTGGAGCACGACGCGCCTGCATCGCCCAAAGCGTACGCGGTGAGCGATGGCGCCTCGGCGAACGCGAAGATCCAGATCAAGGGCGATCCGTCTCATCCCGGCGATGAGGCTCCGCGTGGATTTCTGACCGTGCTCGGCGGCCAGGTGCTTCCAGGCAATGAAAAAGGCAGCGGGCGGCGCGAACTGGCCGAGTGGATCATTTCGAGCCCGCTCGCCGCGCGCGTGATGGTCAATCGCATCTGGCAGGGGCATTTCGGCAAGGGGATCGTCGGCACGCCCAACGATTTCGGCGCGCGCGGCGACCGGCCAGTCGACCCCGAGCTGCTCGACTGGCTTGCATCGCGCTTCCGCGAATCGGGGTATTCGATCAAGGCGATGCACCGGCTGATCATGGAAACGCGCGCGTACCAGATGGCCAGCGGCGCAGACCAGGCCGATCTGCGCATCGATCCGAAAAACGATTTTTCGTGGCGTTTCGACCGCAGGAGATTGGATGCGGAAGAAATCCGCGACGCGATGCTCGACGTCGCGGGCGATCTCGATTTTTCGATGGGCGGACCGCATCCGTTTCCGCCGGAGACGAGTTTCCATTACACCCAGCACGTGCAGTTTTTCGCGGTGTACGACACTCGCCGGCGCAGCGTGTACCTGATGCAGCAGCGGCTGAAGCGGCATCCGTTTTTGGATACGTTCGACGGCGCCGATCCGAATGCGACCACGCCGGCTCGCGCGCCGCAGGAGACTTCGCTTCAGGCGCTCACGATGCTCAACGGCGCGTTCGTGGATGAGCAGGCGGACCTGCTCGCGGTGCGAGTGGGGATGGCGCAATCGACCGATGTCGCGCGCATCGGTTACGCGTACCGGCTGGTTTTCGGCCGCGCACCGTCCGCGGATGAGTTGCGACAATGCGAACAGTATCTGCTGAAGGCCGGCGCGGCTTTCAAGAAATCGGGGTTGCCGGCCGATCGCCAGCCGCGGGCGGTGCTGGCGAGCTTGATGCACGTGCTGCTCGCGAGCGATGAATTTATTTTTGTGGATTAGACGCTGATGAAAAATTCAACAACGCGCTCCAAGGAATGACGATGACTTGTGATTGCTCCCGGCGCCAGATGGTCCGCAGCCTGTTCACCGGCTCGATGCTTTTCCCCGCGGTGCTCCAGCAAATGTTCGCCGAAACGGGCGATTCGCTCGCCCCGCGCGCGCCGCAATTTCCGGCGAAAGCCAAGCGCGTCATCTTTATGTATATGCCGGGCGGGGTTTCGCACGTCGATTCGTTCGACTACAAACCCAAGCTGATCGCCGCCGCGGAAGCCGGGCAAACAGCGAAAAACGGACGCCTCTACGTCCGCCCGCACTGGGATTTCAAGCCGCGCGGGAAATCCGGAATCATGGTCAGCGAGCTTTTTCCGCACGTCGGCGACTCCATCGACGGCATCTGCCTGATTCGCTCCATGCACGGCGATCACAACGACCATTTTCAGGCGACGCTGGGAATCCACACAGGCTCAGTGACAGTCGCGCGGCCGAGCCTCGGCTCGTGGGTGAGTTACGGCCTCGGAACCGAGAATCAGAATTTGCCCTCGTTCGTGGTTCTTGCGCCGAAGCTGCCGTATGCGGGCGCGCAGGCGTGGTCGTCGAATTTTCTGCCCGGCTGTCATTCGGGAACGCGAGTGACCGCGGGTCCTGATCCGATTCCGGATCTGACGCGCCGCGCGCCGACGCAGGAGATCGAGGATTTAGAGCTCGGGTTGCTGGCACGATTGAATCGCAAGCACCAGACGTCGCGGCCGGAGGATCCGGCGCTCGCCGCGCGGATCAAAACTTTCGAGACGGCCTACGGGATGCAGATGCAGATGCCCGAGGTGCTCGATCTGTCAAAAGAGACCGACGCGACGCTCCAGCTTTATGGCCTCGAGCGCGGCAGCACGAAAGGATTCGCGTGGCAGTGCATCGTGGCGCGGCGCCTCGCCGAGCGCGGCGTGCGCTTCATCGAATTGATCGACCAGGGATCATCGGACAATTGGGACGCGCACACCGATATCCGCTCGCACGAGCCGCTCGCGCGGAATATCGATCAGCCGATTGCGGCGCTGCTCAAGGATCTGAAGTCGCGCGGGCTGCTGGAGGACACGCTGGTGGTGTGGACCACGGAATTCGGGCGCACGCCGACCGCCGATTCGCCCAACGGCCGCAGCCATCACAACGTCGCATACTCGTCATGGATGGCGGGAGGGGGCGTGAAACCGGGGATCGCGTGGGGCGAGACCGACGATTTCGGCGCGAAGATCGCGGAAAACGGCGTTCACGTGCACGATTTCCACGCAACGATTCTCAAGCTTCTCGGCTTCGATCACACCCGGCTGACATTCCGCTACGCGGGGCGTGATTCCGGCTCACGGATGTGGCGGGAAATGTGGTGGAAGGGATTTTGGTTTAGGAAGTGGTAGTGGGCGCACCTACTTCCCACTCCCCACTTCCCACCCATCACCGCCAGCGCGGACCGGGTAGCCAGCCGCGGCTGACGTAATCGCTCATCACGAACACCAGCATGATCGCCAGCCAGAACAGGCCCGCGACCACGAACAGGCGCGTGAGGGAACTCGAATGGTTCACGTGCATGAAGAACCACACCACCAGGCTGGCTTTAATCACCGCGATGGTCAGCGCGACCACGAAGTTGTACTCGCCCAGCTCGACGCGCGAGATGAGCGTGGTGGCGATGGTCAGCGCGATCAGGGCCAGAAACACCAGAACGTAGTTTTTAACGGGCGTAATCTGAGAGCTCATTTCAATGATTTCCTATCAAATACAGCAGCGGGAAAAGAAAAATCCAGACAATATCGACGAAATGCCAATACAATCCGATCATATCGACGGGCGTGTTCCACTCCGCGTTGAAACGGTTGCGCGCGGCCATCACGATCAGCGTCGTCAGCAGGCCCGCGCCCACGATCATGTGCAGCGCGTGCATTCCCGTCATGGCGAAGTACAGGAAAAACAAAATTTGCGCCTGGTGGTAGTATTGCGGCAGATCGTAGTGGAATCCCGGCCCGGGAATGTGATGATCCACCCATTTTTCGTGATATTCGACGTATTTGATGCTCAGGAACACAATTCCCAGGATCAGCGTGAACACCAGGAACAGGATCAGCTTTTTCTTGGCGCCCAGCCTCGCCGCCCGCACCGCCAGCGCCATGGTCAGGCTGCTGCAAATCAACACCGCGGTATTGGTGGCGCCCAGGGTCACGTTCATGAAGCGGCTGGTCGAAGCGAACGCCTCCGGGTACATGTTGCGATACACCGTGTAGCTGCCGAACATCCCACCGAAAAACATGATTTCGGTCAGCAGGAACACCCACATTCCCAGCGTGGAGGACTCGTACTGCTGCGCCGTATCGTCGAAATGATGCTTCAGCTCCGGAATGTGCTCCGGAATGGTGACATCAGTGCCGTCCACGTTCCACCTCCCCGGCATAATTGTACGCCGGCTCCGTGACGATGGGAGGAACGTCGAAATTCAACGTCGGCGGAGGCGTCGGGGATTGCTCCCATTCGAGCCCCTTGGCGCCCCACGGATTTTGCGGCGAGCGCGGTCCTTTAAACCACGCCCAACTCAGATAAATCAGCGGAATGATGTAGCCGACGCCCAGAATCGACGCGCCCGCCGTGGACATCACGTTCAGCGTGTGAAACTCGATCGCGTAGGTCGCATAGCGCCGCGGCGCGCCCAGGTAGCCGAGAATGAACTGCGGGAAAAATGTCAGGTTGAATCCGACGAAAACCACCAGCGCGGCGAACTTGGCCCAGCCTTCCGGATACAGGCGCCCGGTGATCTTCGGGAACCAGAAATGCACTCCTCCCAAGTAGGCGAGCACCATTCCGCCGACCATCACGTAATGAAAGTGCGCCACCACGAAATAGGTGTCGGTGACATGGACGTCGAGCGCGAGCGTCGCCAGAAACAGGCCGGTGAGTCCGCCGATGGTGAACAGCCCGATAAATCCGAACGCGTACAGCATGGGCGTGTCGAAGGAAATCGAGCCGCGGTGCATGGTCGCGGTCCAGTTGAAAACCTTGATCGCGGAAGGAACCGCCACGAAAAAGCTGAGGAAGGAAAACACCATGCTCGCATACATGGATTGCCCGGCCACAAAGAGGTGATGTCCCCACACCAGGAATCCCAGGACCGCGATCGCCAGGCTGGACGCCGCGATGAACGGGTAGCCGAACACACCCTTGCGGGAAAAACACGGGACGATTTCGCTGATCACGCCCATGCCCGGCAGAATCATGATGTACACCGCCGGATGCGAGTAGAACCAGAACAGGTGCTGGAACAGCACGGGATCGCCGCCCTCGGCGGGGTCGAAAATGCCCGCGTGCAGAATGCGCTCGAAGCCCAGAAGAACCAGCGTGATCGCCACCACGGGAGTTCCCAGGATCTGAATCAGGCTGGTGGCGTAATGCGCCCACACGAACAGCGGAAGGCGTCCCCAGGTCATTCCCGGCGCGCGCATTTTGTGGACCGTGACGATGAAATTCAATCCGGTGAGGATGGAGGAGAAGCCGGCGATGAAAATTCCCACCGCGGCGAGAATCACGTGCGTGTTGGAATAGCTGGAGCTGAAGGGCGCGTAAAAGGTCCAGCCGGTATCGACGCCGCCGTGCAGGATCGCGACGATGGTGACGATCGCGCCGGCGATGTAGATGTACCAGCTCAGCAGGTTGATGCGCGGAAACGCCAGGTCCCGCGCGCCGATCATGATGGGAAGCAGAAAGTTTCCGAGCGTCGCGGGAATCGAGGGCACCAGGAAAAAGAACACCATCACGATTCCGTGC
>JASHWA010000099.1 GCA_030044325.1 Bryobacteraceae bacterium | reverse complement strand
GGCTTGGGCCGGTGGAAATGCGCCACGATTTCGCGCGCAATGCGAATTCCGTCGAGCTCGTTTTCCGCCAGATAATCCGCCAGTCCCGAAACGCGCGCATGCATCTGGGCGCCGCCCAGCGATTCTTCGTCCGCGGTTTCGCCCGTCGCCATCTTCACCAGCGGCGGCCCGGCGAGATACACGCTCGCGCGCCCGCGCACCATGATCACGTGATCCGACATACCCGGCAGATAAGCGCCGCCCGCCGTGGACGGTCCGAAAACCACGGCGATGGTCGGAATCCGCAACCGCGACCGCCGCGTGATCTCTCGAAATCCGCGCCCTCCCGGCACGAACACCTTGTGCTGCTGCGGAAGATCCGCGCCCGCCGCTTCCACCAACAAAATCACCGGCAAAAGATTTTCGCGCGCGATATCCGCCAGACGAGCGTTCTTGAGCAGCCCCGGCTCGCCCGTCGCGCCGCCCTTCGCGGTCGCTTCGTTGGCGATGATCAGGCATTCGCGATCCTCCACCAGCCCGATTCCGCCCACCAGCCCCGCGCCCGGAACTTCGCCCTCCATCCCGAACCCGGCAAGCGGAGCGATCTCCAGAAAATACGACCCTTCGTCGAGCAGCGCTTCCACCCGTTCGCGCGGCAACAGCTTGCCCTTCGCCTTGTGCCGCTCGATGTATTTCGCGCCACCGCCGAGGGTCGATCGCCGCAGCTCCGCGCGCAGCCGCTCGATTTCCGCCGACATCCACGCGTAATTGGCGCGATAGACCTCCGCATTCGAATCGAGCGTGGAGCGAATCCGCAAGCGAGCTATTGTAGCTGTTTCAAACCCCGCTGCGTCGCGCCGCCGCACGCGGGGGAACGTCGCAGGCCTGCGCCCAGGCTCGCGCGGTTTTCCTCCGTTAAGGATGAATGCGCCGATGCCACCACCGCTTAACGTCCGGCAGAAACTCCGGCATCAGGTTGACCAGCCCGGTTCCCGCAACGCTGGTGCCCCAGTTGGTCGCGGCGGCTTTCGCCGTGCGGCTTGCGGGAGGATAGTAGGCGTTCGATAACCCCGCGCTCATCGCCGTCCCCAGCACATTCGCCCAATTGAACGTTTCACCGCCCGAATCCGTGCGGACGATGATTGACCGGCTGATCGCGTACCAGATGCGCGGCCACACCTTGTGCTTTTCGCCGCGCCGCACGTACCGCGTGTCTTCGTGAAACGCCGACGCCAGCAGAAAATCCGCGAAAAAATTCTGGCTCACGATGTCCCCCATCGACGCGCCGAAGCGCTTGGGATAAGCGTATGGCCACGGATCGCGTCCATACAGGGGAGTCGAGTGCGTCGCCTGCGACACTCCCGCGTTGAACGCACCCGCGAACGCCGTGAACGGCGTCCACGTCTCCGCCCAGAAGTGGTCCCATTTTTCATCGACCGAGGGCGCTTCCGTCGCAGGTTGCACGATGGAGGGATCCTGTGCGCGCGCGCACCCAGTGATTACGCCTGAGAGCGCGATCGCGAAGACAGCAAACTGGTGCGTCACTCCATTCCCCGAACGACCTTGGATTTCTTACAAGCATATCGCAGCCAGGTTTCCCGGCGCGAATCGCGCAGACCGTTGGAATCACGCGCCGCGCTGTGCAGCCGCCGGCCGTCAAGGCTGCGGCTTGCGAAGTTTCCGCGCACTCGCAGAGCGAGGGGGCGAACCGTTAAGAGATAGACCGGATCGCCCCGAACCGGTACACTAAAGGTTCACTCGCCGGCAACCGGGGAGGGTTGCCCATCCCATGAAGTTCGGTTCTCTCGCTTGCCTGACGGCTCTCGTCGCAGCCTCCGCGTGGCTCCGCGCCGACGATATCGATATCACCAAAATCCTCACCGGCGTCGACCACCACTACAACGGCATCAAGACCCTGGAAGTCGCCTTCACCGAGAAATCGTCGTTCCAGGGCCGCACGCACACGGAAAAAGGCGAGTTGTACCTGCGCAAGCCCGGCCGCATGCGCTGGGATTATTCGACTCCCGCCGGAAAAGTCTTCGTTTCCGACGGCAAGTTTATCTATATGTACACACCCAGCGACAATCGCTATGAGCGCATGCCGCTCAAAGAAACCGAGGATATGCGCGCCCCGCTCGCCTTCCTGCTGGGCCGCTTGAACTTCTTCGACGATTTCCGCGAATTCAAGGCGCTCCCGGACGGCCGCGGCAACGTCTTCATCACCGCCAACCCGAAATCAGACAAAATGCCCTACTCCCAAGTCAGCTTTCTGGTTTCGCCCAACGATTCGGTGATCCACTGGCTACGCGTGCGCGGGCAGGACGGCTCGGAGATGGAGTTCGTCTTCGAAGGAGAACAGAAAAACCCCGTCCTCAAAGATGGACTGTTCAAATTCGACCCTCCCAAGGGAGCTGAAGTGATCGATTCGGCGCAGTAGCCGGTACCCAACGACTTAAATTAATGGTCCGTCCGCGGCTCGCTGCGCTTCACCTGCGCCCGCCGCCGCCCCTGGTCCAGATTATCGCCTGCCTTCTGCTTGGCACTGTCGCTGATTTTGATATTGTTCCTTACCGCCTTCGCGCCCGCGGACTTCGCCATCCGTGTCGCCGCGCCCTTGTGTTGCAGCACGTCGGTCGACCCCTCCCACGTCGCGACGCCGCCTTGCACGTGGACCTTGAATCCGTCCTTCCCGATCTTCGATTTTTCGAGCTTCGCGCGGATCGCCGCTTCAATCGCCCGGTCCTCCTGCGCCGAAGTCCCCTGCGCCGCCGGCGCCTTCTTGACTGCCGGTTTCGCCGTCTGCGCGAACGCGCACACGCTCATGAATATCGCCAGAATGTATCGGAGCACGTATATATAGTCAGGAACGCGCGCCGATAATCTCAGGGATTTTGAATGTAAACGCCGATCCAATTCGAAACGGGCAGGGTCTCCTCGGGGTCGACCTCGAACTCCAATCCTACGAGCGCCCGGCTCACGCCGCTGACGAGCCCGGGAATCGACTCCGGAATCTCAATCTGAAGCTGGAACATCGCGGAAACGAATCCCGGAACCGAAAACACCGGCACCGCGCTCACCGCCGGACCGTTGATATTGAACGTTTCCCACGTGTCGTAAACCGGAATCAGCGGCGCGACCGCGAGCGTATGCGAAACCGACCCCGGGTCGATCAGCGGATTCGTCTTGCCCATCCCCGTTGCAAACACCGTGATCGTCGATCCCAACGCCGCCGGATTCTTCGCGCTGTTTTGCGTCCCATCCTGGTTCTGAACGTTCCCGTCAGACTGGCTGGTAGGATTCGGAAAATCGGCCGTAAGCAACCCCGGCAGCGAATCGACCACCGGCATCAACACTGCGTTCGACATCACGCCGTTCACCGAAACCTGCACCGAAGTGAATCGCCCGTACTTCGGCTTGGCCACCGGATGCGGCGGCAACGGCTCGGGCGTCGCCACGATGATTCGCCCCGGCCCGGTCGAAAGAATCGGCGCCGCCCTCCCGTCGAAAGTCACCTGAACACCGCCAAGTTGATTCGGCAGATCCGCGGTCGGATCGATTGTCAGATTGATCGACGCAAGCGTCACGCCCGAAACCGAAATCGAGTACAGACCCGCCGGCGCAACCGCGCTCGGATCGCCGCTGAACGCATTCGCGATCTGGCCGATTGAAATCCCGGCGCTCGAATTAGTCAAATGCAAAACCTCGTCCGCACCCTCCCCCGCGACCGGCGAAACCCCCGCGTAAACCGAGCCGTCGGGCGCAAACGCAATCCCCGGGACGCCGCAATTATCGAGATATGTCGAACCGAGCAGCGATGATCCATCCGCGCTGAGCTTCGCAACCGCGCTCGAATTGAAGCCGCACGTTGCACCCGCAATGAGCGGCGCGGCAAGCGGCAGCCCCGCATCCGACGCCATAGCCAGCAGAGCATTGTCATTCGCATCGAGCGAAATCGCGCCCGTTTCGATGCCGCACGGCGCTGTAACGACAGCGCCCCAGATCGTGCTCCAATCGGCCGCGCCGAGCTTCAACACGAACGCTTCCGGGCTGTCCAGCAGAGACGATTCAATTCCGCACACCGGCGACGCAGCGGGCGCGGGCGCGGAGTAAGCGCCCGGTGACGCCTGAAAGCTTCCCGTCCCTCCCCACACGAACACGTTGTTCTGCGAATCGACGGCGAGACCCGTCGGCGCTTGGAGCTCGAATGGAGGAAGATTGCCGACAACCAGAATCTGCGACGCCGAAGGGTCCAGCTTCACGAGAAACTGAAGTGTCGGCCCGTTCGATACCCCGCTCGCGGCCGACGGCGGCTCGCCATATCCCGCGATCACCGGATCGCCGTTCCGGTCCACCACAGCCGAGCTTGGATGAAACCCGAGATAGCTCCCCGCCGCGAGCGTCGCGTTGGGCCCAATCTTCGCGAGCACTCCCTCGTAGTTGCCGCTCGATGGAGCGGGCGCGATCGCCGATGCCGTCACCGGAAAATCAACCGAGTTCGTGATCCCCGCGATGTACGCGTCGCCGCTGCCATCGAGCGCCATCGCGTAAGCCAGATTCGAAAGGCTGCCGCCGATGGTCACCGAAGAAAGCAGCGCGCCCGAGGCAGAAAAATGCGCCGCGAACATCGCGTCTTCCCCGCTTTGGCCTAAATGCGGCGCCGTCGCCGGAAAATCGGGCGAGCTCGTGTTCCCCGCCACGTACACGCCGCCCTGCCCATCCACCGCCAGCCCCACCGCCGAGTCCGCATCGGACCCTCCCAGGTACGTCGCCCATTCAACACCGCCCTCCGCCGCGACCTTCGCGATGAACGCATCGGTGCTCACGTTTCGCGTGACGTAAAACGCGCAATTCGGCCCCGCGGCGACGCTCGTCACACCCGTGAGATGCGGCGTCTGCCACGTAACTCCGAAATCCGGACTGAACGCGACCGAGTACGTCCCGATCCCCGCGCTTCCCGGCGCGAACACTCCGCCCGTCGGGCTGCACGCGAGCGGCGCCAGAACAAATGGAACCGCGGTGTTGGGCGGAAACCCGAGGGATTGCTGGAACACCCACGAAGCCGCACCGTTTGAGCTGAGATACAGTCCACTCGCGGTCCCGGCGACGATGATGTTCGGCTGATCCGGATCCACCGCCATATACTGAATCGCGCTGAACTCCGTGCTCGTCGAAGCCTTCTGCGTCCATGTCGTCCCGAAATCCGTGGTCAGCCAAACCGTGCCGATCGAGCCGCCACTGACGCAGACGTAAATCCATCCCGGATGCGACGGATCGAACGCCGCGGAGCTTGGACTGCCGATCGCGCCCGTCACGTGAATCTCCTGAAATGTGAGTCCCCAATCGCGCGAAATGTACATGCCCAGACCAATGGTCAGCAGCGCTCCGGAACCTGTCGGATCGGCCATCAGCGCGCCGCCGCAGGATTCGGCCTCGAAGCAGTTCGACGCTCCGGGCGTCCAGGTTTCACCGCCATCCACGCTGCGCAGCAGAGTTTCGCTGCCAAGCTCCGGCTCGACCGCGGCGAGATGAAGATGATTGCCGGGGTCGATCGCGAGACTCAGCGCGCCTGCGGACACGTTGCCTTTGAATGCGAAAACAGTTGTCCAGGTCGCGCCGCCATCGATGCTTTTATAAATGCCGTCCTGCCCCTCCGCAAACAGCGTCTGCGGCGCAACCGGGTCGACGACCAGCGTGTTCACCGGCCCCGGCGTCATTCCTGCTCGCGTCCACGTGTTGCCGAGATCGGTGGTCATCAGCACCGTCGCATCGCCGAAGGCGGGCTGTTCGGCATTCTGCACCGAAAAATTGGCCGAGCCGGTGGTACCCGCAACATAAATATTGCCGCTCGCATCCGTCGCGATCGCCTGGATCGCGTTTTCCCCGCTGCCGGTGAAATCGGCGACGCTGAGTCGCCGCAACACATCGCCTGTAGCGTTCTGAACCGGATTCCTCTGCGCGCGGGCGGGCATCAGCGCTGCAAAGCAAGAAATTACAAACGCGGCCGATCGAAGCATTGGAATTACCGATGACCGTTGCAGCACTTGGCGGGCCGTGATCGGCGGGACCTCGGACAGCCCTGCCCGTCAGGGCGGGGGTAACATCGATTAGCCCAGTGGCCGCACCGAAACGCCAGCCTCCTGCAACCCCGCCCCGACCGCTTCGGCGATCTTCGGCGCTCCCGGCGTGTCGCCATGAATACAGATGGTCTGCGCCACGATCGCGACCGTCGACCCGTCCTGCGCGATCACGCCCTCTCCGCGCGCGATCCTCACCGCCTGCTCCGCGGCCTTCGCCGCATCGCGAATCAGCGCGTCGTCGAACTTACGCGAGCGCAGCGTCCCGTCGGCTTCATACCTGCGGTCCGCGAACGCCTCCGCGGCCACGCGAAATCCGGCGTCGCGAAAAACGTCCAGCATCTTCGACCCCGCCAGGCCCACCAGCACGACATTCTTGCTGAATCGCGCCACACCATTGGCAATCGCGCGCGCCAGATCCGGCCGGTTCACCGCCTGGTTATACAACGCTCCATGCGGCTTCACGTGGACAATCGCAGTCGCAAACGTCGCCGCAACTTCCGCCAGCGCGCGAATCTGCCCGAACACGCTCTCTTCGATTTGCGCGAGCGGCAGATCGAGCTCCACGCGCCCGAAATTCTCGCGATCCGCGTATCCCGGATGCGCCCCGATCGCCAGGTCCCATCTGAGCGCCTGCTCGATCGTCGTTTTCATCGTGCGCTCGTCCCCGGCGTGCCCTCCGCAGGCGATATTCACCGAAGTAATCGAGCGCATGATCGATTCCTGCAACCCGCTGGTGATATCGGCGGGAATCTCGCCCATGTCGCAATTGAGATCGATG
>JASHWA010000098.1 GCA_030044325.1 Bryobacteraceae bacterium | reverse complement strand
GGGGCTCGATATTCAGCCTATCAGCGATTCCAAGAGCCGAACAGCGACGCATGCTGGCGACGGCGAGAGTGCGTCAGAATCGCCCGACGACGACGACGGCAATGCGTCGGATCGCAACAGGCTACGCAATAGGTTAGCGGAGCAGTACGGTCCCTATCTAGGAGGCCGCACCGATAATAAGAGCAACGTCCGCGCTCAAATGAACAAGCTGCCAAAGAAACAGCGCGACGTGCTCTTAATGAAGTTGAAGACAGCAACTGAAAAGCGGCAGAAGGGTGCATCAGAAAAAGAAATTGCCACCAAGCTCCGTATGAGTCAGCCGACCGTGTCTCGCCTTCTAAAATCCGCCCAGGCTGCCTTGAGTGGCTCACTGCGCGCGCCGATACCGCCGCCGACCAACCGCGCGACGCGTCGCGAGTATATACCGCCAAAACTCGCGGAGCACCGAGACCCCAAGCGCCCGCCGTTGAAACCGCCGCTCGCTGCGAAGTAGGCTGGATTCAACACGGGTCGCGACCTGCGTTTCGACCAGTTTTGTCTGACCCCGCGTCTGACCCCGCACGGCCTGCAAACGGGTGCCGCTCGGTGCACTAATCGCCCGTATGTGTTTGATATTGCGTGCGGCAGGTTGCACCGACACCCCCATTTTCCAATTAAAAGTGCGATGCTCTACCAACTGAGCTACCGGCCCGCTACGCTTGACTATTGTAACGCGCGCTCCATGGCCGAGGCCAGTTTTTCGAGCCCTCCCATCACGTCCGCGCCTATGTGAACGCGCAACGCGCGGCGGCCGCGCTGCTCTAAAACCTCCAGGTCGCCGCGAGCTTGCGCCGCTTTCACGATCCCGAACGTGTATTTCTGGCCCGGCACCGGAATGTCCTGCGCGTCGTCGCAGGTGATTTGCAGAAATACCCCGGTGTTCGGGCCGCCCTTGTAAGCCTGGCCGGTCGAATGCAGGAAGCGCGGGCCGAAGCCGAGACACGTGGCGGCACGTTTCGAGTCGCGCACGCGAACGCGCACGGATTCGAGCGCGCGCTCGTGCTCCGCGTTCCTCTCGATATAAGCGAGGAGAGCGAAATAATCGCCGGGCCTGATGGTTCCCAGGTGCGCGCGTAGCGCCTCCATCAACGTTTTTTGCTTCGCGGCGCCGAATACTTTGATTCCTCCGTCCTCAAACGCGGGCGATTCGATGGGAAGCGATCCCGTCTTCTCGTATTGCTCCGTGAGCCGGCGCGTGGCCACTTTGCTCGCTTCGACGTCCGGCTGATTGAACGCATCGATTCCCAGAATCGAGCCGGCGACCGCCGTCGCGATCTCCCAGCGGAAAAATTCCTGGCCGAGCTCGTAAGGATCGTTGACGCCGATGCGAATCACGGGATGGCCGGCGGACTGAAGCGCGTCGACGGCGCGGTCACGTTCGAGATCCGGCGCGTCTTCCAGACGAATGTACACGAACACGCGATCGTTGCCGTAAACTGCGGGCGCGCCGAGCGCCTCGCGATCGACCGGAATCAATCCCTTTCCGTCTTTGCCGGTCGATTCGGCGAGCAACTGCTCCAGCCATGCGCCGAGATCGGAAATTCCGGGCGACACGATGAAGGTGACCTTATCGCGGCCGGCCTGGGCAAGCGTGCCGAGCAGAATTCCGAGAAGGACGCCGGGATTCCGGTCGGTCGGCACGCAATAGGAACAGGCGAGCGCCATCGCGTCGGCCTGATCGAGAAATCGCGCCGCATCGATGCCCATCACCGCGGCGGGAACCATGCCGAAATCGGAGAGCGCGGAATAGCGGCCGCCGATCGACGGAATTCCGAAGTAGATATTGCGGAAATGGTCCTGTTCCGCGACGCGCTGCATGTGCGAATCGGGGTCGGTGATGGCGATGAAGCGCGAGCCGTCGCGGCCCGCCCGCTCGAAGAAATATTGCTTGAAAATATTCGGCTCGAGCGTAGTGCCGGATTTGCTTGAAACAATAAAGAGAGTTTTGCTCAAATCGATTTCCGCTTCGACGGCGCGGATCTGGGCGGGGTCGGTCGAATCGAGCACGTGCAGCTCGGGGAATCCCTCGATTTTGCCGAACGAGAGGCGCAAAACCTCCGGACAGAGGCTCGATCCTCCCATGCCGAGCAGAAGGGCGTGCGTGAATCCGCCCTGCTTCACATCGCGGGCAA
The DNA here is from genome assembly GCA_030044325.1 of Bryobacteraceae bacterium. Lineage (GTDB taxonomy): Bacteria > Acidobacteriota > Terriglobia > Bryobacterales > Bryobacteraceae > Palsa-187. Next base: position 3,146 of record JASHWA010000098.1, on the reverse strand, counting down.
CACGATCGAACCGTTCGCGATGCGCGAGCTGATCCTCCGTCACCGTCAGCCATCCGAGCCACTTGTTTTCGTCATCGCCGGTCCACAGCGCGGCATCGCGTCCCCACAGGCGGCGGACCTTTCCGGTCACGGACCACTCGGCGAGCGTGGACTCGAACGCCTTGTCCGCGGGAATCGAGTACGTCATCTTGTTGACCGGGCCGAGCGGCAGCTTGCACTTGACGTCCACCGCGTTGAGCAGTTTCTCAAACGGCTCGGCGAAGAGCTTGATCGCATCAACCAATAACTTGTCGGTGGTTTCTTTCATCGAAATCCCCGAGGCTTCGAGGTCGGCCATCACTTTGCGGGCCGCATCGACGCCCGATTCGAGCGTGGGCTGGATTTCGCCGTGATCCATGAACGCGTCGAGCGTGGCGGGCGGAACGGTGTTGACGGTATCGGCGCCGATCAGCGATTCGACGTACATCACGTCGCGATAGTGCGGGTTCTTGGTGGATGTGCTGGCCCACAGGACGCGTTGCGTACGCGCGCCGCGTTGCTCAAGCGCGCTCCAGCGCGAGCCGGAGAAAATCCGCCGGTAGCGCTCATAGGCGAGCCTGGCGTTGGCGATGGCCACTTTTCCGTGCAGCGAGTCGAGGCGCGCGCGATCCGCGGGACTCGCGGTTTTGAGTTTTTCGTCGATTCTCGAATCGGCCAGGGTATCGATGCGGCTGACGAAGAAACTCGCCACGCTGGCGACACGTTCGGGATGGGGGCATTTTTCCAGGCCGGCGATGTAGCGCAGCGCCACCTGTTCGTAAACGTCCTCGGAAAACAGCAGCGTGACGTTAATATTGATGCCTTCGCCGATCAACTGTTCGATGGCGGGCTGGCCCGCGGCGGTTCCCGGAATTTTCACCATTAAATTGGGCCGGTTCACGGTTTTCCAGAGCCGGCGCGCTTCGTTGATGCTCGCCCGGGTTTCGTTGGCGAGAAATGGCGACACTTCGAGACTGACGAACCCGTCGCGGCCGTTGGTGCGATCGTAAACCGGGCGAAGAATGTCGGCGGCGTCCTGGATATCGCGCACCGCGATGCGTTCGTAGACGGCAAACGCGTCCAGATCCTTGTTGCGCTGAAGCTCGGCCAGAAGATCGTTGTAGTCTGTGCTGCCGGTGATGGCCTTCTCAAAGATCGCGGGGTTGGAGGTCACGCCGCCCAGTCCTTCCTCCACCAGGCGCTTCAGCTCGCCCGTGGTGATCAGGTTGCGGCGAATATAATCGAGCCAGATCGACTGGCCGAGCCGGGCCAGCTCTTTGAGCGGATTTTGGACGCGAGTAGACGTGGTCATGACTTCCATTAGATGAAAAATCGACGGGGGCTGCTTCGCCTGGATTCGAGAATTCATCCCAAGCGCGACGCGCGGACCGCGGATGACGGTTTTTCTTGTTATGGAAGAAACCAAGCCGTCTCGGCCAGGTGGTGCGGTTCGCCTTCGATCGCATGCATTTGGACCGCCGCGGTGAGCGATTACAATAACGTCTAGGGGACGCCATGGCGCTCAGCGTTCGAGTGGTCGATTATTACTACCTGCGGATTCGGGACGAGCCGGGAAAGGCGTACGATCTATTGGCGGCGCTCGCCACCCAGGAGATCAACCTGCTGGCTTTCAGCGCGGTGCCTTACGGCGAGCATGAAGTGGAGCTGACCATTTTCCCCGACCAGCGCGATGCTTTCGTCCGCCTGGCGGAAAAATCGGGATGGGCGCTCACCGGACCGCAGCACGCCTGCATGATTCAGGGCGACGACCGTCTGGGCGCGCTCGCCGAAGTGCAGAAGGAGCTGATCCGCGCGGGAGTGAGCATCTACGCTTCCACCGGCGTGACCGATGGCGCGGGGCACTACGGCTATGTCATCTACTTCAGGGAATCGGATCACCTGGCGGCGTCGCGCGCGCTCGCGGCGCTCGAATGCCTGCGCTGATCAGCCGTGGCCCAGGTACATCAGCCAGCTCAGCGTGAAAATCGCGAACACGAAATATCCGAAGCAGTACGCGGCATAGCGGACGCGCTCCCGATCCGTGCGCTTGGTGATCACTCCCAGCACGATCGAAGTGAACAGCGCAAACAGGATCGACGCTTCAAAATGCGACAGGCTCATTTTGGGCATGCTCAGTCCTTCCTGCCGGTGGCGATCTCGAACGCGTCCACCATCGCCAGAAGATTCAATAATCCGGCCGCCACCAGGAACTTGGTTCCATAGTCGTGCACGTGCCCGGCGACATCCACCTGGTTGTAACCCAGCCAGTTGGTGAGCAGATACAGCGCACCGGACAGAACGTTGGCGATGAATCCGCCGACGTAGATCACGGTGGTCAGAATATCGCCGTCCTGCGGGGAAAACAGAGCTCCTCGCATCATCAGGCCGAGCAGAAACGTCGAAACCACGCACGCCGCGAGTACGGCTCCGCGCCCCGGACGTTTCAAGAGAAAGTGTCCGCCGCCGGGAATCAGCCACGCCACAATCAGCGCGGGGGCCCATTTGCTCACCGGGGGCAGAGCACCGCCGCTGGGAGCGGCTTGGGGAGAATTTTCCGCCATGAATTTTTATTATACGGGATCGGCAAACCCTCCGAGCGAGGCGCGCCAGTAATGGCGCGGGTTTTCGCCGGCTTTCAACGCAACCACGTCAGATCGGCGGACTGGGCGATACTGGAGGGCGATGAGCGCATGGGACAAGCTGACCGCCGACCTTGCGCGGCCGGAACTGTGGGTCGGCTGGGCGGAACGCTCGATTCGTGTGATCCTGATTCTGGCGCTCGCCTGGATTCTGACGCGCATCGCGCGCCGGCTGCTTTCGCGCCTCCGAGGCTACGTCATTGGCATGATGGATCGCCGCGGCGACGGAGCCGCGATCGGCGCGGAGAATCGCGCGGCCACTGTCATTAGCGCGCTTGGAAAAATCGCCAGTTTCGCGATCTGGATCGTCGCGCTGGTGACCGCGCTCGGCGATCTGGGTTATCAGCTCGCGCCCTTGCTCGCGGGGTTGGGAGTGGCGGGATTGGCGCTGGGGCTGGGCGCGCAGACGCTGATCAAGGATTGGCTGGGAGGGCTGTTCTTGTTCCTCGAAGACCAGGCGCGCATCGGCGATTCGGTCACCATCAACGG